>JAYVOO010000099.1:0-2439 GCA_043757905.1 Oligoflexia bacterium | reverse complement strand
CGAGATCCTCGGGCCGGCCCACCCCCATCAGGTAACGCGGCTTATCAGCCGGCAGGAAGGGCGACGTGAAGTAGGCCATCTTCTGCATCAACTCGGGCGTCTCGCCGATCGACAACCCGCCAATGGCGAAACCGTCGAAAGGCAGCGCGGTGATTTCGGCCGCGGACTGCCGACGTAGATCTTCATAGAGCCCGCCTTGGACGATCCCAAAGCGCGCTTGATGGGGCTTGAGCGGACTCGCCAGCCCGCGCTCCGCCCAGCTCACCGTGCGCCGCATCGCCGCTAAGACTTGCTCGGGGGTTGCCGGATAGGGTGGGCATTCGTCGAAGGCCATGACGATGTCGCTACCAAGCGCGTTCTGGATCGCCATCGAGAGCTCCGGCGTGAAGCGGTGCTTGCTTCCGTCGATATGCGATCGGAAGGTCACGCCTTCGTCATCGACTTTGTTCAACCCCGAGAGCGAGAAGACCTGGAAGCCACCGCTGTCGGTCAGGATCGGGCCATCCCAATTCATGAACTTGTGCAGCTCGCCCAGGCGCTCGACCCGCTCGTGGCCGGGCCGAAGATAGAGATGGTACGTATTGCCGAGAATGATCTGCGCGCCCAGCGTGCGGAGCTCGCCCGTCGTGATCGCCTTCACGGTGCCCAGCGTGCCCACGGGCATGAAGATCGGCGTTTGGATCTCGTGCGAGACGCCTCGCGATCCCCGGAGGGTAAGGCGCCCGGCGCGTGCGCGTGGCTTACCGTCGGCTCCGGTCAAAGTATGTTCGACCTTGAAGTTCAGCGGGCTCTCGCCCGTGGCCGCTTTAACCATGCGTACTTTTCATTGAAGGTAAGGATTCTGCTTCTTTTCGAGCGCAATCGTGGTGTCGAGGCCATGGCCCGGGCAGACGAGCGTATCCCCATCGAGCGCGAGAAGCCGACCCCGGATGCTCTTCAGGAGCGTGTCCTGATCCCCGCCCCAGAGATCCGTGCGACCCACCGAACCGCGGAAGAGCGTGTCGCCGGTGTAGATTGATTCAGCGGTCTTCGCGGAGGAATCCTCATGGAGGCGGATGCTGACGCTACCCGGGCTGTGGCCGGGCGTATGAAGAATGGAAAGCTTGAGGTCGCCTACGCGAAGCTCCTCGCCGTCTTCCAGGTAATGATCGACCGGGAGCGGATCCTCGAAATTCATGCCGAAGAAGCGGCCCTGTTTTTTCAGATCCTTGTAAAGGGGTTCGTCCCCCCGGTGAAGCGCGATGATCGGGGCCTGGGGAATCTGCCCGGCCAACGCTTCCCGCACCTCGCGGGTCGCACCGATATGATCGAGATGCCCGTGTGTGTGCAGAAGATACCGGATGCGGAGCGGAGCGCCCTCGGACGTGACCGCGCCCTCGAGGCCCTTGAGGATCTTAGCAGGCTCGTCGCCTGCATCGATCAGCACGCCTTCACCTGTCCGCTCGCAGGCGAGCAGGCGGCAATTGCATTGAAAGGCTCCGACGATCATTCTCTTTTCAAACATGGGGATCCGCCGATCCTAGCTGCATGGTGGGATTTTCTCACCTGAAAAGCGGCTCTTGCGCCGGCGGATCCCCAAACTCAGCGACGGAGCATGTCGGCCCAGTACGATAAGTTCGTTTCCCGGGCGGACGCGCACTGGCTTGCCGATAGCCCCCGGGCGGTCGAATAGACGACCGGATAGAGCAGATTACTCGCGCTTGAGGTGTGGTCCAGACCCATATAATGGCCCAGCTCGTGCCCGACGCAGACTTCGTTGGTGGCGAAATCCGCGGAGATGATCGCGCCGTAGGGTGCCCCGCCCGGTAACTCGGTCCAAGCGATGGTATTCGTGTCCCAGGCTCCCGTGAAACCGACCAGGAAGGTACGGCCGTCATTGAACGTCTTGCGGATGGCCGCGGTCTCAGACTGCGACTGCGTCCCATAGCTCAGTCCGTAATCACCAGGGTTCACAGCGTCGAAGCTCTCGACCTGGAAACCGATATTGCACTGGCTCCAGAGGGCGTTCACTCGGTTGATCATACCGCCCACCTCAGCTTCTGAAACCGCGAGCGTTCCGGCCGAGTCCCTATAAACGACCGCCTTGATGCCGATGCAGAGATGATCTGGATCCGACGTCACGCAGCCAGCGGCCGGCTTGCCCGGATCGTTGTTTCCAGGATCGGCCGGAGCGGGATCCGTTTTGCCGCCCGTTACGTCGGGACGATAACTGCCCTGGCCCGTGCCTGCCCCGTCGGGTGCGCCATTGCACGCACTCAGCGCAACCAAAAGACCGATACTCGCGAAAACCGACTTCCCTTGGGTGAATCGAATCATTTCTCTACTCTCCTCCTTGAAAATTTCCCCCCGAAACAGACCCTCGTAAACAGGGCGGGCCGGCCTCGCGCGAACTACTCACGCTCGGGGCCGGCCCTTGGGGGGGAGATCATGAAACAAGCA
>JAYVOO010000098.1:0-8966 GCA_043757905.1 Oligoflexia bacterium | reverse complement strand
CATCAACCCGAAAGGGAACATCTGATGCTGAACATTCTTAATACACGGGCCCGGAGTGCTTGCGCGGAGGAAGCTTTAAAGAGTCCGAAGGGCCTTTTAAACAATATTGGGCAGTCCACGATCGAGTTCGCGCTCACGTTGCTCCTGCTCATGGGCTTCGTGCTCTTCTACCTGCAGCTTACGCTGGTCTTCGCCTTCGGCAACTACGTGCACTATGCGACTTTCATGGCCGCGCGGGCGTTCCTCTCCTCGAGCGCCTCCATCGACGACCAGGAGCAGCGGGCCAAGGATGTCATCGCCGTTACGCTCAAAAAGAAGAACTCGCCGGGCGTGGATCGCTTTCCCGCCCTGGGTAAAGGGACAGGGGGAGGGGACGTGCCAGGCCTGAACCTCAAACCGCCAGCGGAATACCGGGAAACCGACCGTAACTTAAGTTGGCTACAGGGTGTCCGATACAGCTTCAGGAGCCGTTTGATGCTTTTGCCTCTGGGGGGTTCCAAAGAGAAGGTGGATCCGAACGCCAGTTTCGTGACGCTAACCGCGGAAAGCTGGCTGGGTCGGGAACCGACTACAGGTGAGTGCGAAACATTGATGAGGACTTTCGGAGGAGGGGGAATAACGGTGTACGACAATGGCTGCTGACAGATCGAGTACAAGAGCGAGCGGAGCTTCGGACTCTCAGGCAGGACAAAGCCTGCTTGAGTTCGTTCTGCTTTTGCCGGCGTTGCTCGGCCTCTGCGTGATCATGATCCGCACGAACACCGCGATCCAGCGCGCGATCGTGGACCAGCAGTACGCCCGCCAGCAGGCGCTCTTCCTCACCATCCACAGCCCGATTTATCCCAACCGCCGCCTGATCATGGGCTCCTTCATCCGCACCAACAAGTCCAACCAGATGGTGATCGGCCTCTCCGAGAACATCGCCAACACGACCAGCAACTACGTCGCACAGGCCTCGACCGAATACATCGCGCGCAAGCCGGGCCTGGGCAGCGACGAGCCCCAGAAGGAACCGCTCGAGCGCGCCAAGATCCGCATCCGCAGCACGGTCACGCTCTGCACGCAATCCAACTCGCTCGCCGACGGCACGGTCATCATGCCCACAAGTCGGCCCTACACGCTCTCCTCGAAATCTAAATTCGCATTCTGCAAGAACCTGGTGAACGAGCCATGAACAACAGAGCCCTGACCTTATCCCTAGTGATGGCCGCCCTGGCCGTGTTCTTCGTCCAAAGCTACGTAACAAGCGTCGAAGAGGACGCCCGGGCCAAGTATGGCTCCGAGGTCCTAGTCGTCGTCGCCAAGAAGGACATCAAGGAGATGGACACGATCAACGAGACGCACTTCGAGACGAAACGCGTGCCCAAGAAATTCCTCGAGCCCGCTGCGATCGCCTTCCAGCACCGCGAATTGAACGACGATGACAACAAGGTGCTCAAGGACCTCGTCCGGAACGTGGCGCTTGTTCCGATCAAGAAGGGCGAGCAGCTCACTTTCAACAAGTTGACCGAGCCCGGCGTGCGCACGGGGCTTGCGCCTCAGATCGCCCCTGGCCGCCGCGCAATTACGATTCCAGTCAACGACAACACCGGCGTCGGCAAGCTGATCAAAGCCGGCGACCGTGTGGATGTGATCGGGATCCTTGACAGCGGCAAAGGCAAGGAAGGCAAACTCGCCCGCACGATCCTGCAAGACGTGGTCGTGCTCGCCGCCGGCAAGGCTGTGACCAATAATGTTCCCCGCATCGTAGAAAACGACGGTCCGGGATCCAAGGACCGATACCGTTCCTTGGCTGAAGACACGAACTTCAACTCCATCACGCTCGAAGTCGAGCCGGTGCAGGCCCAGGCTCTGGCTCTTGTAATGGCCAACGGCGACAGTGCCATCTACCTCTCGCTTCGGAATAACGACGACAGCGAGCGCCAGAACTTCCCGGGCACAATCTTCACCGACCTCGTGGGTCCTGATATCGTGCGCCTGCCGAGGCAGAACAAATGATGCGTAATCCGATCTTCCGCGCATTGCCGCTCCTCCTCTCGCTCGCGGCTCTCGTCGCAGGGGGCGGGTCGCGTGCCGTTCTGGCCGCGGATGCGGCTGCGCCGAAGGACAAGGACGTCACGCCTGCTGGCGACGCGGATGAGCCAGATGACGAAGCCAACGCAGCGAGCCCATCCAAGGGCCCGCCTAAGAAGAACCGTTTTCGAAAATCGCGCCTGACTCGCGATGAGCAAGAGATCAAGGCCGACCGCCGCCGCATGCGCTTGACGACGGGAGAAGACAAGGCGGTCGATCTCGACTTCGACCTGAAGGGCCCCGAGAACGTCGCTATCGGCAATCCCACCCTCGTCGCCACGACGACTGTGAAGATCGCGGGACAAAAGAGCCAGCTCGTCTTCAAACCGCTCAAGGCCGGAGAAACCACGGTCACGTTGCGCGACGAGGAAGGCAACATTCGCCTCATCTTCAATGTGCGCGTCACCGGATCGGACTTGCTCCGCATCGCGGGCGAGCTGCGCACCCTCCTGCGTGACATCGAAGGCATCGAGCTCCGGATCGTCGGTCCCAAAGTTGTTATCGAGGGCGAAGTGCTCGTGCCCGCCGATTACGGCCGGCTTCTCACGATCATCCAGGACAAATCGTACGACACCTTCGTTCTGAACACCGTGACGCTGAGCCAGCAATCGTTGCAAGTGCTCGCGAAGCGCATCCAAGACGACGTCAACGACTTCGCTCCGAACGTCCGCACCCGAGTATTGAACGGCGTGATCATCCTTCAAGGGACAGTCGAGAGTCCAGACACCGCGACGCGCGCTCAGCGCGTGGCCAATCTCTACATTCCTGAGCAGAAGCCCGGCAGCCAGCTCCTCAAGGACCCGACCGTCCAGAGCCTGCCTCCTCGCAAGCCGATCGAGAACATGATCGTTGTCAACCCGCCTCCGCCCCGCAAGCAGGAGAAGCTAGTGCGCGTGACCGTCAACTTCGTCGAGCTCAAGAAAGATTATAGCAAAGTATTCGGCTTTAAGTGGGAGCCAGGCTTCGGTCCCGGCGCGGACGCGGCCGGCAACCCGCTTGCAGCGCCTCAGATCGGCGTCGGCCAAGGCGGTTCGAGCGGGTTCTCGCTAGGTGGCACGATCTCGAACTTGTTTCCGCGGCTGCAGAGCGCGCAGAACGCGGGCTTCGCGCGCATCTTGAAGACCGGCACGGTTGTCGTCCGGAGCGGCCAGCCCGCCTCGATTGTTGAGCAAACCAAGTTTCCGTTTACGACGGTTGCGCCGAACGGCCAGATCACGTCCGGCTCTGAAGGCGTTGGCTTGAGCGTCAACGTCACTCCGCTGATTCTCGGCCAGAGCGAGGACATCCAGCTCGATCTCAACATGGACCAGATCAACCTAGTCGCCCGCGGCGCCGCGGGCTCGGCCCCGATCACGGCGACGCACAAGGTGAACACTAAGCTTTACGTGAAGTCCAACGAGAGCGCGGCGGTCGCGGCGGTCACCACGGGCTCCGTCGGCACCGACTTCAATAAGGACGACCCGCGCGCGCAGGTTTTCGACCCGAACGGCGACCGACAGCCCCTTTTCACGCTGATGAGATCCAAGGCCTACCGCAAGGAACGCTCCCAGTTCGTGATTTTCGTGACTCCGCAGATCATCGACAACGCTTCCGAAGGCACCCAAGACCTCCAGAAGAACTTCCGGGTCAAGGTGAGGTAAAAGATGGCAGGGCATATTATCGCAGTCGTAGGCGGCAAGGGCGGGGTAGGGAAGAGCATTTTCTCGGCCAACCTCGCGATCGCTTACATGCAGGAGTTCAAGCAGCGCCCGCTCATCGTCGACCTCGACATGAATAGCCTGGGCGACCAGAACATCATCCTGGGCCAGAACCCTCCGAAGAACATCGTCGACGTCACGCGGATCCCGGGCACGATTGATTTGAAAGCGATCACGCCTTTCATGGTCAACGCGCCGGCCGGCTACAGCTACATCGCCGCGCCCCGCGACGCGATCATCGCGCGCGATCTGGACCTCGAGGGTCTGGGAAAATTCCTGAAGGCCGCGCCGAATATCTTCAACCTGGTGGTCGTCGACTGCGGGAACGGAACGGAGCCTTGGGCGCTCAAGACCATGGAGTTTGCTACCGCGATCTTCGTCATCACTACGGCCGACGTGATCGTGCTGAACCAAACCAAGCGGGTGCTCGCCAAGATCCAAGAACTGCTTTTTCCGCCCGAGATGGTGCAAGTCATCGTCAACCGCTATCAGCCGTCGAACATCATCACGCCGCAGATCATCCAGAAGAACCTAAACCGTCAGATCTTCGGGGCCGTTCCTGAGGACACGGGCACCTGCGACGGCTCGCTCGCCAAGTCGACGCCCGTCTGCATCGCCGCGCCCAGCACGGCCATCGCGCGCGCGTACCACGACATCGTCCGTAAAGTGCAGCAGGTCAATCTGCTCGAGAACCTGGCCAAGCTCAACAAGCCCACGGGCGTTTTAGCCAAGCTCCAGGCGCAGATGGCCGCGTCTGCTCCCGCGGGCGGCGACGCCGGCTCGAGCGGGCCCAACGGACGCAGCACAGCCGCACCGATCGACGCCTGGACCGCGATGAAGCTCCGAATCCACAAGGCTCTCGTCGAGCAGATGGACCTGAAAAAGACCAACGTCGATACCAGCGATCCCAAGCAGCGCGCGATTCTCCGCGAAAAAACCCACAAGGGGATTCTCGACACGATCGTGAAAGAGGACACCGCGGCGCTGCTGCCCAACCGCGAGTTGAAAGCCCAGCTCATCAAGGAAGTGCTTGACGAGGCCCTTGGCCTCGGACCGCTTGAAGACCTGCTCGCCGACGACAGCGTGACCGAGATCATGGTCAACGCGCGCGACCAGATCTACATCGAGAAGGCCGGCAAGAACACGATGTCCAAGGTCACATTCTCGAGCGAATCGCAAATGATGAACGTCATCGAGCGCATTGTCACGCCTCTCGGGCGCCGCGTCGACGAGAAGGTCCCGTTCGTCGACGCTCGTCTCGCCGACGGTTCGCGCGTGCACGTGATCATCCCGCCGCTCGCGCTTCGCGGACCGACGATCACCATCCGCAAGTTCCCCAAGAAACGCATCGTTTACTCCGATCTCGTGCAGTTCGGCTCGATGACCGAGGAAATCGCCGACTTTCTCCGCTGCTGTGTCGAGGCTAAGCTGAACATCGTAGTCTCCGGTGGCACCGGTTCCGGCAAGACCACGCTCCTGAACGTGCTCTCCAACTTCATCCCGGCGTCCGAGCGCATTATCACGGTTGAGGACTCGGCTGAGCTCCAGCTCGCGCAGGACCACGTCGTCCGCCTCGAGTCGCGCCCTAAGAACATCGAAGGCGAAGGCGAGGTCACGATCCGCGACCTGATCAAGTGCTGCCTGCGAATGCGACCCGATCGAATTGTCGTCGGCGAGTGCCGCGGCGGCGAGGCGCTGGACATGCTCCAGGCCATGAACACCGGCCATTCGGGATCGCTCACCACTCTTCACGCCAACAACCCGCGCGAGTCGATCTCGCGGCTCGAGACGCTCGTCATGATGGCCGGCTTGGGGCTGCCGCCGAAGGCCATCCGCGAGAATATCGCGATGGCCGTCGGCCTGATTGTCCAACAGAGCCGCCTCTCGGACGGCTCCCGCAAAGTGACTTACATCACCGAGGTGACGGGTATGCAGGGCGAGGTCATCAGCTTGCAGGACATCTTCGTCTACAAGCAGGAAGGCCTGGATAAGAAGCGTAAGATCATCGGGCGTTTCGTGCCGACCGGTTTCATCCCGAAATTCGTCGAAGAGATGGAAGCCAAGGGCATGAAGATCTCCCGCAACCTCTTCGCGGCGAAAGGGTAAGGGGCGGATATGTCGAAATGGCTTGCATACCTGCTCTTCGGTGGCGCGGTCTTCGGCGTGTCGTATTACTACAACAAGCGCTTCATGGAATGGCTGCGCTTCCAGTCCCTGGGCACGCGAGATTTCATCGTCGAGCGGCTCAACCAAATGTTCATCGACATCCCGCCGCAGAAGATCTTGCTCTACTTGATTCTCGCTGCGGTGGTGCCTGGCGGGCTTGTTTTCCTGCTCTGCATGCCGCATCTCGCACCCGGCCTGATCTTCGGCACGCTGATCGGGATGGTGGGTTGGATACTACCCAAGCCCATCGTCAACTGGATCTACAAGCGGCGCGTGAACAAGTTCGTGCTCCAGATGGTGGATGCCTTGAGCCTCATGTCCAACGGCCTGAAGTCCGGTCTCTCGGTCGTCCAGGCCCTGAGTCTCGTGACGCTCGAGATGTCAAACCCGATCCAGCAGGAGTTCGGTCTCGTCCTAAACGAAAACAAGCTCGGCGTGCCGCTCGAGGACGCATTTTCGAATCTTTCCAAGCGTGTCGTCTCAGACGACGTCGAAATGTTCGTTACCTCGATCAATATCCTGAAAGAGACCGGCGGGAATCTGGCGGAGACCTTCGACACGATCGTGACGACCATCCGTGAGCGAATCAAGGTCGAGGGCAAGATCGCCGCAATGACCGCGACGGGCGTCTACCAGGGCTTCTTCGTGATGGGGATCGTGCCGCTCCTGGCCGCGGTCTTCTACCAGTCAGACCCGACTTTCATGGAGCCGCTGTTCACGAAGCCCCTGGGTTGGGCGATCATCGTGCTGATCGTAGTTCTCGAGGCCATCGCGTTTTTTGCGATCATGAAAATCACTAAAATTGACGTATAGTAATATGACCAGGGCGGCCTGCTGGGCCGTCCGATATTTTGAGAAATCGGCCGCGAGGCCGAATAGGCGGGTGGAACCAAGATGGAAAAAAATATGAGCCAAAAAAATGACGGTAAGCAGCCTAACTTCGCGCGCACGGCCTTCAAGGCCGTCATTCTTGCCGGAGCGGCGGCGCTACTTTCGGCTGCGCCCGCCTGGTCGAACGTAAGCCTACGAAACGGCAACTTCTTCATGGGTTACACGGACATCATTTATCCAGGCGGATTCGAGCCTAAGATGGAGCGCGTCTATAACTCGAAGA
This sequence comes from Oligoflexia bacterium, assembly GCA_043757905.1. Classification (GTDB taxonomy): domain Bacteria; phylum Bdellovibrionota; class UBA1018; order UBA1018; family UBA1018; genus JAYVOO01. The sequence continues at coordinate 1,916 of JAYVOO010000098.1, read as the reverse complement.
CTTCTTTCAAGGGCATTTACGGCTGGGGCTGGGGCACCGAATACGAAGTCTTCATGACCGTTTCGGCCGACGGCAGCGTCGTCGTGCATGAGTACGGCGGCGGCGCGGAAAACCGCTTCACCCCCGTAGGTTTCAACCAGGCTGAGGTGAACAAGGCGGTGGATCTGATCGCTGGCGCCATGGTCAAGGCCGAGCTCCTTGGCAAGGGCGATACGCTCGAAAAAGAAAAGCTGCGCCTGCGCGGCGACGCCACTTACCGCAACGAGCGCTGGGAGTTCTTCCGCTCCAAGGGCAAGCTTGAAGCGCGCGTGCTCACGGTCGGCACCCAGCTTCAGTCCAACCGCTTCAGCTATCAGTACATCACTAAGATCGCAGGCGGTTATATCCGCAACTTTGACAATGGCCGCATCGAGAAGTTCGACGACAAGGGCCATCTGGTCCGCATCTCCGATAAGAACAATAACTTCATCGATCTCGCGTACGGCAAGGACGGCAAGCTCCAGAAGCTCGTCGACAATTTCAACCGCAAGATGTTCTTCGCCTTCAATCGCGAGGGGCTGCTCGCCTCGATCGACGGCGAGAACTCCAAGCGCGCCGAGTTCAAGTACAGCTCCTTGGGCGAACTTGTGAGCTCTAAAGACGTCGACGGTAACCTCTACACCTTCAAATACAGCACCGACCACCGCCACAATATGGTCGAGATCGCGTACACCGACAAGACGACCATGGAGATGGCGTATTTCGGCCGCGACAACCACGAAAGCATCAAGTCAGTGAAGGATCGGGACGGTACCACGACCGAATATGGTTATGAGTTCGACAAGTCGGACCGCGGGCATTACATGGTTGCCGTCACCGTTAAAGGCACCGACAAAAAGGCCATCTCTTCGAGCAAGTACGAATACTTCCTCAAGTACAAGGCCGATGGTGAAGAGTGGCTCTCGCGCATGGTTGCGACTCTCGACGGCGAGAAGACTGACACAACGTACACTGAATTCGGCTTGCCGACGCGCATTCAGCGCGGCATGGACGTGACGAACTTCGCTTACGACGCTAAGGGACACGTCATCGTGAAGGATACACCGCTCGACCTGACCAAGCTCTGGTACGACGCAAAGGTATCCAAGGTGAGCAGGGTGGAGCGCGCCTCCAAGACCGACCTAAAGGACAAGAGCTGGTCGGATTTCAAGTACGACGAGAAGGGCAACCTGGTCTTCGCAAAGAATTCCGAAGGCAAGGGAGTGAAGCTCTTCTACGACAACAACGGCCGCATCAAGAGCCTGCTTGACCAAAACAAGCGCCGCATCGACTTCAAGTACAACGAGAACTCGAAGCCGGTGGAGATCACCGATCCGGCCCTGGGCTCGATCACGGTCTCCTATACGAACTCGGGCGAAATCAAGAAGGTCGAGTCGAGCGCGGGTCGCAAGATCGCGTTGCAGGTGACGACGGCGTTCCAGAACCTACTCGACATCATCAAGCCGGCGGGCGTGAATCTGTCGTTCTAACCGAGACCGGCTGTAAACTCCGGGTCCGGCCGGACACATGGGATACACGCAGGCAACTGACTAGGCATTTTGCGAACGGATCGGGGACTCAGATGACACAGGCTTATAAAACCAGGTTTTTTCCGAGTTTTTCAGCGGCGGACCGTGGCACCCCGGTTGCTAGATTCCATGTTATGAACCGATTTATCCTGATCCTCCTGGCCTCCTTCAGCTTCGCGCCCAGCGCGATGGCCGGGAAGGTCGAGGGCGCCTCCCGCGGACCGGCTTCCGTCGAGCCCGCGAGCTCTGTCGTAGGGACCACCAGCCTGGGAAGCGCCACTTCCTGGTACGCGATGCCCAATGGCGGAAAAACGGACGACGCCGTACGCGCGATGTTCCCCAACCCCACTCTCGCGGTGAGCCCTTTTC
>JAYVOO010000097.1:0-2441 GCA_043757905.1 Oligoflexia bacterium | reverse complement strand
TTGAGCATTTCTACAAATTGCACCTGCAGCGGCAGATCTCCGATGAGGATCTCTCTCTGATGAAGGGTTGCTTCACCGAGATCTGCGAGAGCCTGGCGGAGCAGCCGCTAGTCCTCGCGCACCGCGACTTCCACAGCCGCAACATCATGGTCTTGCAGGCATCCCCGCGCGACCGCTTTGTGATGATCGACTTTCAAGACGCTCGCCTCGGGCCCGCGCAGTACGATCTCGCCTCGCTTCTGAAGGACAGCTATTACCAGTTATCCGAAGCCCAGGTCACGCGCCTGATCGACTATTATGTCGCGCGCTGGGAGGCGATCTCAGGCGAACACATCAACCGCGCTGCCTTCATCGAGACCTTCGATCTCATGTCCGTGCAACGCAACTTCAAGGCGATCGGCAGCTTTGCGTCTTTCCAGAACAAGCGCGGCAACGCGACCTATCTGAAATACATTGGCAATACGTTCGAGAACATCCGCCGTACGCTGCTGAAGTATCCCAAGTACAGCCGACTCCGCGAGGTCCTCTTCCATTACTACTATTTTTGATCGGCAGGCCTTGGCGCCCGTTCGCCAGGCGATGCTTATGACGGCGGGCCTCGGAACGAGGCTCCAGCCCTTCACGAACACGCTTCCCAAGGCGCTGCTTCCGCTCGTGGGTGTGCCGATGGCGCAGTATGCGCTCGACGCCCTCACCGAAGCCGGGGTCACCCGCATCATCGCCAACATCCACCACCTGGGCGCGAAGACGAGCGAGGGCCTGCGCGCGCTCGATCTCCACTGTGCCGCGCTCGAGTTCAGCGACGAGCGCGAGTTGCTTTTAGGTAGCGGTGGCGGGGTGCGGAAGGCGCTCGCACGCTTCGGCTCCGAGCCCTTTTTCTATTTCAACGCCGATGTCGTTTGCGGCATCGATCTCGCGCGCCTTGCGCGGCACCACGCCCGGATGCGCGCCCAGTGGGGGGCAAAGCTCACGCTGGCGGTTTGCCCCCGCGCGCCGACCTCCGCTGGCTACCGCGAGGTGCTGCTGGATCCCGCCTCTCACCTCGTCACGGGCCTGGGCTCGGTCGTTTCCGACAAACCTTTTTTCATGAGCGTCGCCGTCATCGAGCCCGACGCGTTCGCAGGCGCGCCCGTTTCGGGCGAGTTCGGACTGGTCGAAGAAGTTTTCCTGCCCGCGATCGCCGAACGGAAATGCGCGGCCTATCTCGTGGATGATCCACGCGAGCGACTTTGGTTCGACGTCGGAAGCCCCGAACTCTGGCTCTCGGCGCACGCCTCTCTCATCGAGCTGCTCGAGCGGGGAACCGCGCCACCGCTTTTGCGGAGACGGATCGAAGCGGAAAGCCTGCGCGTCGGCGAGCGCATCTGGGCCTCACGCCGCTCGAAGCTCCCCGCGAGCCGCGTAGGCTGGGCCGCGCCGGCATACTGGGGGGCTGATCCGCAAGTGGACGCGCCACGCGAGCTCGGTCCGGGCGCCGTGGTTTACGGTGCGTTCACGGATCTCACGAGCTCGTTTCGCGGAGTCGCGCTGGGCGAACTTCGCTGGCCGCCGCGTTAGGCCTGAAGACTCCCCAGCCAGGACGCAATCTCGCCCCAATTCTTACCCGGCACGATCTGAGCCGGCGGGCCGAAACCGCGCGCGCCGGTCCAAGTCCCACCGATCGGTTGGCCGGATAGCGCGAGAAATCCGAAGTAGGCGAACGCTTGCGCCTCGATCATCTGAGGATCGAAGCCCGTCTCTTCGAGGCTCGACACCTCGATGCCCGGCAGGAGCGCTCGGATCTGGGCCAGGAGCACGGGGTTTTTGGCGCCGCCGCCGGAGAAGAAGATTTTTTTCAAGGGCCGGCCGGGCTTGAGCACGAAGCTCCGGTAGGCGTCGGCGATGCTTTCGGCCGTCACAGCGGTGGCCGTCGCGACCAGCGCGGCGCCGCGCGCGCGCGTCGCCTTCGTGAGCAGTCTGAAGACGAATTCGTCGCGCCCCGTGGATTTCGGCGTTTTTTTCGAGAAATAGGGGTGCTTCAGAAGAGCTTTCACGGCGCGCGCGTCAGGCTGGGCGGAAGCGGCGATCTTGCCGCCGCGGTCAAACGCCTGCTTGCCTTTCGTATGAAGGCGCGTGGCTTCGTCCATCCAAAGGTTTCCTGGCCCCGTGTCGAATGCGAGTAGCTCGCCACCCGCGTCGATATAGGTCAAGTTGCTGATCCCGCCGAGATTGTGGATCGCGATGCCTCCGCCTTGGCCGAGCGCCATCGCGATCAGCTGATGGAAGAGCGGCACGAGCGGAGCACCCTGCCCTCCGGCAGCCATATCGCCCTGGCGGAAGTGTGAGACGACCGTCAGGCCAGTCTCGCGGGCGACGCGGGTGGGCTCGCCAAGTTGGAGTGTCGTACCCATGGCTTTCGCCGCCGGAAAGTGGGCGAGTGTCTGGCCGTGGTTGGCGATGAC
>JAYVOO010000096.1:0-8974 GCA_043757905.1 Oligoflexia bacterium | reverse complement strand
TCGGATTCCTTCCTTAGCTCAATTGGCCATTTCTTGCGCTTCCGGTCGTTTTTTCGCTGTGCCCGCCCAGATGCTGTCTTCGTCTGCAGCTACCACCCTTGGGACAATGTCGCGTGTGCGCTTGCCGCCAAGACCCTGGGGGTCAAGGTGGTCAATATGTTCGAAACGCACGCTCGCTCCAGGTTCTCGAGCAATCGATTCAAAGTTGCCACCAAGCGCTTCCTCATGAGGATGTTCGATGCGACGCTTGCCGCAGGAATGCTTTCCAGGGCATACGCCCTTGAGCTCGGCGCCCGAGCCGATCGGATCGTTACCGGTGGGGACTGCATCGATAACGATCATTTCTCGGCCGAAAGGATCGACGCCCTGCGGCTCCAGCGCCTTCAGTCGTGTTACGGCACCGACAATATTCTTTGGGTGGGCCGCTTTATCCACAAGAAAAATCTGCCAACGCTCCTCGCCGCATTCAAGGCCCATCAGTCTCAATCCGCAAGCCCGCTGAAGCTGATCGTTGGAGGCTATGGGCCATTGAGAGAGGAATTGAGATCAATAATGCGGAAGCTTGGCCTGACCGTTCTCGAGCTCACAGCCGAACAGCTCTTTGATCCACCGTCCGAAACGCGAGAGGCCGTCGCATCAGCCGACGTCGTACTGACGGGCGCCGTTGCCTATGGGGATCTACCCTACTTTTACCGCCTAGGCAGGGTGTTCGTGCTCCCGTCGCTCTACGACGAATGGGGCTTGGTGGTGAACGAAGCCATGGCGAGCGGCCTTCCGTGCATAGTCAGCGCGGATGCCGGAGCGGCTCATGATCTGATCCTGTCCATGGAGCCTTCCGGCCTTGTCGCGAACTCGACAGGCTTTGTATTTGATCCTAGCGATGAGTGTAAGCTCGCGCTCATTTTCGCGTGGTTCAGCGTCAATCGGCTCTCATCGAAAGAAATGGGTGAGAATGCCCTTGAGCATGTCAAAGGCTGGAGCATGCAGGAATACGGCGATCGGGTCTTGCGCATCGCCCGGCTGCTGAGAAACTAGCGGCTGAAGGCTAGCTCAGCAAAAAACGCAGCTTGCGGTGCTCAGGGCTCGTCCCGAGTTTAGTTGAAACTTTCACTTGAGTGTTCTGTTTTTAGATTCAAGTCTCAAGCCTCCAACCAAACACTTCTCGTGACTATTCAGCGTGAATCTATGGGATGAGTAGAAAAGTCAGGCGGGAATCAAAAAGGGCTGCCGCAGGAAGATCGCCTGAGCGGCTGCCAGGAGGTTGCGCCCCTGCTTTTGCATCGTGGAGAAGTAGCTCCGGATGCGGCAGTAGATCTGAGCGCCCTCGATACTCCTGAAGCAGCCGGAGATCTTCTGCTTGACCTTGTTCATCCGGATGTCCTGCTCGCCTTGGTTGTTGGTGAATGGAACCCGGAAGTCGCCCATGAAGCGCAGGATCTCAACACTTCGCATGGTCAGTCGATCCAGGAGATTCTTTCCCTTGGACTGCTTTTGAGGACCGCGAACAGCCTTCGGAAACGCAGGCTCGGTTCGATGCCATCGGTAGGCCGCGCGCAAGAGCGCCTCGTAGCGTATCAGAAACCGTATCCGGGTCTTGGAGTAGAGCGTCTTCTGGCCCTTGAGTTTGACCTTGTTCACATGTCCGAGGATCGCCCGGAGCAGCGTCCTCATCCGGCCTGCCCACTTCTCTTTCTGAACCTCGAACACGAACGTCAGCTCCCTCAGAATATGTGAGTTGCACAGCGCGTGCAGGCACTCCTCGAACGTGAAGTAGGGATCCCAATGGTCGTGCACCGCGGTTGTTAGACCCAGAATTGATCACAACGTGAATGTCAGAACTATTTACGCCTGAATTCTCGCGTTAATAAGGCGACACGCCCGGTTAGTGCGGCAGGTCTCGGAGGATTGTTTGCGCCTTTTTATGGGGGTGGCAGTTTCCGTCGTTCTTCCAGTCGATTCTGCTGTTGGGTGACCCAACATGTTCCATGAAAGGATGGAAGACTGCGCTGCCGAGTCGCGGGCATTCAGCACCGCATTTGATCACGCAGCTCAGGCGGCACGGCGTTGAATGAAGCGGAGGGGCATCCGCAAGTTTCGGTACGTGGTGGGCCCCTAGTGCGAGGCTCAACGCTGGTTTCTGAGCCGCCGAAGTCCTGGCGCGGGCACATTCTTGTCAATACGCTTCCAAAACTCTTGGGCTTCGACAGACGGGTGACTCGACGCCTTCTGATCATCAGTGCATCTCGTTGTTCATGCGCCTTTGCCCACCATACATCAAAAACATATCGACGAAGAGCGAAGTGTGCTGTCGATACGGGGACACGGTTGCGCTCATGCCAAGGGGAAAAGCAGGTATCGAGCGCTGCCTGCATCGAGATCCTTCGACCCTCAAAGCTTGCTTGAATGGTTTTGATCGAGCGTCGCGTGAGCCTGATGCGAGAGATGAGAAAGTCAGGCAACAAAGAGAAGTTTCGTTTTTGGTATCGACACCGTCCATGCCGAATAGCCACGCTCCGAAATCCGAAGGCCACGTCTTGAATTGAGCGAATATAATAGCCTTTCCAGCCGACGCAAGAAGAGCGCGAACAAACTGGGCATGATTCAGGAAATAGAAATTTCATTTTCCGTCGAAGAGATCAGGAGGCAAGATAGTCGTCACTTGCGCGCAAGTAGGTCTTGACACCGGCTAAACCAAAACTCGATGCGACTTGAAGGGTAACGACCATGCGCGGGCATCTACCGGGTCTTCCCGTATGCGCCGAGACAAAATAGCCGACGAAGTCACCAATGCCGCTGGGTCATTTTTCGAAAGGAGTAAAGAGCGTAGTGAGATTATCTGATACCAATCTCGTGTCGCACGGACAGGCGGATATTTTACTGCTGATATTTGACGCGCTGAACTTCAGTCATGAATTCTGGGGACAACACCTGCTGGTCAAAAAGCTTCGGATCTTGGAAGCGCTTGTAGGTCTCAAGCTGGCGCTCGCCATCGGGCTCACGAACGCCCTGCTTGTCGATTGCCGCCTGCTGGCCGCCCAAGTAGATCGAGTCGGCCTGCGAACCCCAGCGCGAGAGTAGCCCCTCGGCCCCTGAGTGCCGCTTGCCGCAGATTCCTGCGACCCCCGGCCTCGCATAGAGCGAAGAACTCCTTCACTGACGGCGGCAAGAGCGCCGAGATCAGCAAGTACTGAGAGTCGAGTACGACCCCCTCCTCGTAGCCCGGTACCCGACCTTCTTCGAGCTCTCCGCGGATAATAGCAGTCACTTGACGGCGGGGCTTGCGCTTCCTGTTGGGCAAATATACTTGTGCAGACATGTTGGGTCGTTCCCCTTTCTGGCCGGTGTTTGTCGCTCCGTGCTGGTTGAGTTTTTTTCTGAGTCGTTGCCGAAAGAGTGAACCACGCAACTTCAAATTTTTACTATGCGTGGGACGAGGCCGGTGCTCATAGGTCGCATGGGCCAGGTACGCCTCCCGGCATGCTCGTCGAAACGCAGTTCGCTCCCAAAGTATCCAAAACGCCCTTTTTTCAGCAAGAGCGGGTTACCGCAGGATCGAGCGGAAGGCGGGAGATATCCTTTCCGGGGCTTCTCGTAGTACCACACAAGATTCCATTCAGTGGGCAAAGGCACGAACCGGCCCTCAAGGATCTCGATATAGTTCAAAAGACTCTCCTCATTCAACCTGCTCATCGCGGGGGTCGAGCCGAGGCGAAAGAGTTTCTCCCAGGCCCCGGCACCGAATCGGAAGAGCAGAACTCCGCCGTTGAGCGCTACCTCTCTTCGCCTCAGCTCGCCCTAGTATCCCCGGCTCACTTCCAAATCAACGTATTCGTCTCGATACCGGCTCGGAAAAACCACCAACACCTCGCCCAGCATCCGGAACCCTACAACAGGCGGTCAGGCCCGGAATAGACGTGCTCGGGTGAGTCTTTACTTTAGGCTAACCTGCCCGACGCATGATGCTCAGTTGGGTTCTTAGCTTCCGAAAAAGGAAAGTTGCAGGAAAGATCCATTTGTTCCTGATCAAAAACCGGTAAAGTAGCATGCGGACAATCTCAAGGTAAGTTATTGGCCGGGCCGGCCGATAGCTGACCTTTTTCACCGATAACGATGCTTTGGGATAAAATGCAGCTAGTTCCGGCAGCCTGTCCTTCCAGTGCCCTCCGGCAAAGTGAAGTGCGACTGCAGTCGAAGTGTCAAGCGGATACCTGATCCCTGCCCGGGTCTTTACAAAGGCGCCTGGATCGTAGTATTCTAAATCCGGGAAGAGATAGGCAAAAATCTCCTGATCAGTGGCGTCGCGTGCTTCGGGATCATAATGACCGTCGGAAATTGCCTTTTCAAGTTTTTCCACCGGGAACGTTTCACCAAGAAAGTAGAATCCGGAGTTTACACGCATTGGGATGCCGCGCTTAACCCACTCTCTTCGCTTGGCAGAGCCAAAATACCAGCTCCAAGGATCGAGAGAGAATGCGTTCAGTCGACTTTCAGGGAGGACGCCTTTGAATTTGTTTACCCATAAAATATCCGAATCAAAGAAGAAGTAGGGGCCTTCGGCTGAGATCGCGACGGAAATCTTATGAAAGTGGCCCCCTTTTTCTAGCATTTTTCGAACCTTTGGGCAATTTCGCGTGCGCTCCTCGATTCGTGGAGCCCGTTCTTCTGGCAACACTAACCTGGCGGGGCGGAGAGAGATTTCGCCTAGAAGCGCATTCTGATCCTGGGCTGTCAGGGAACCGTCACTATGAATCTCGAGATTGTATGGTTCAATACAGTTTAGATCAAAAGTTCGGACGGCGGCGCGCCCAATTTCAACGCCCCCATGATGAACTAATACTTTCGCGATGAGTGCCTTTTCAATCACGTTAGCACCGCGGAAAGCTCGAAATAATTCGATCTCCCTGCGGAACAGAGACCTATCTTCAATTGAAGCATCGCCAAAATGTCAGCGTGTGGGCGAGTTAAAAAACCATTCAAATAATCTTTGTCGGTCATAAAAAATTTTCGCATGGAATCGATAGAATTATCAATGCTTTTACTGCTGTCCGGCTCGGAGCGTGGCGTAAAAGTAAAAACAGCCTGAAATCTCGGGTTAAAAAAGGGTTGCGACAACTCATTCTAATCTCAGTAGGTTTCAGACCCGTGGCCAGACCTGCCGTACTTTTTCAGGTGATCCAACTTATACCTCGATCTGAGTTCCAAGGTTAGGTCGCAAAGTACAATGCCGACCGTGGGGTCAGGCGGCTCGACTCGTGGACGTGGCTCGGAACTATGCTTTTTGGCCAACCCAACGGACACGACTCCACTCGCACCTTTGAGCGCGTCTTCGCGCAGTGCGACCCCAAGATGTCGGCGATGGGACTCGGTCCCTTCCGCCGGAGCACGCTTGCGGACGCCACAGGTCCGGTCTTTCGCGATACTCGAGGAAGTTTTTCGATAGTGCCTGGGTCGTGCCGCCCGGTTTGCCCCCAGGGCCAATGGGTTCCGTTTTCATGGCGATGTCTACGCGCTCGACTCGACGACCATCGAACTCTGCCTGAGTCTTTTGTAAGGGGCGCACCCAAATTGAGCAATTTATGGCGTTTTGGCGTAGCCCGGCCCCGGTGCTGACTTGCGTCCGATGAATTTTAGAAGTTCCAATCCTGAGCGATAATCTCAATAGCGGAATTGAGGAGAGGAAAAGAGCGACCGGCTTGCACCCGGGCCCTTCTCTGGAAGTTTGCGTCTGGACGAACGTGATCAAACGCCTCCCAGATCAAGTTTTCTTCTTGGGCAGAGGAATCGATTATAACCTTCCGGACTAACTGTTCACGACCAACCTGCCATTCGGGAAATTCAACCAGATCTTCGCTAGAGACGCCATCGCTCACGCTATCGTCGACCGACTCGTCAATGACGCTGATGTCTTTTTCCTTGAGCAAAAAGGAGAAACCTATCGGGAGCACCAGAGAAAACAGCGCTTACAAAAAACAGGTTGAAACCAAGAACCCATTATCTGGGAGGAGTTGCGGTGGAGACGCCGTGACCTCTCCCCGATCTACGCTTTTTCGGTCGACAGATCAGGGCGAGGCAAGCGTGTGCCCACGCTCCAAATGCGGGTTCGTTTGGTCGCCGCTTCTCGGACCCGGGCTCGCCTATCCGCCGCAAAGCGGGCTAGTTCGAGTGCGCCACTTACAGCAGTATAGGCCGGTCTGGACGACTCAACATTCCCGATCCACTACTCTCTCCTATAAGATGCGATTCTTACTTACCAATAGCATGCATTCTCAACACGGCGTGCACCTGCGACCCGTTCCTCGACGCGCGGTCTGACCCAAGAGTCGTTATAGAAGCTGGAGATTACAGGGTGAGCATCCCAGCGATTGCCTTTGATTCCGAAGAGGATCTGGACCGCGCCCCCTAAGTGAATAGCCTTACGTCGAAGCTGACACTTGACGAACGAAGCAAGCGGGAGCCCGTAAGCTCCTGCCCCGATAATTGCAATATCGAAGTTCAATTCTCCAATTTCTTTGCACATAGTTTCAAGGGCGGCGAACCAATCCGAATGGCTGGTCGGCTGATCTGCTAGTGACTGGACAGGTCGAAAGGTTATGAGCTTGAATGCTGGCAAAACGGATGGGTTTCGGAAGAGGGCTTCACGGCGAGCGTACTGCGCGCCAATTGAAAGATCAAAGGGATGAACTACCAACACCGTTTTGCCAGCAAGTGCCGCCGACCATGGGCGGTCGTGATAATAGGGTTCTAAAGAGGCCAGCGGAGCTAGAACAGCGTTCGGACTGTACTTCCGACAGATGACATCCTCGTAAGAGTTAAACCAAACGCCCATCAAATCTGTCTCTGGTAACGCGCGGAAGTAGAGGCGGGCGAAGGTATCAATGCCTTGAGAAGTCGACGGATAAAAACCGGAGAGAATTCTCATGTCCTCGAGGATGTTCGCCGGATACGTTGTACCATCCCGACATCCTTGCCGGTCAAAATACCGAAGCGCCTTTAGCTCGGTTCCCCCGAGACGACTCACCATGATGGGAGCTGAACTTTCCACGAGCCCCCTCAATCGGTCGTTCGCTTCTCCCATCGTAAGAATTGTCTTATGATAGTCACGTGCTTCTGGCCGTCGTGAAAACAGTTTGTATAAAACCTTTGCCGTGAGGGCACGCAAATTTTTCATTCGATTCTCATGTCAGTTCAGAGCTTCCGCTAAAAACTCTGAATTGTGAAATCAAATCAAGTCGGGAGACGCTTAGGTGTCATTCCAGCAGCATAAAGGCCTCGCTTAGACTGCGCATTCAGTCGTGATGGATCTGAACGCTACTGTATTATTACTGTTCTTTAACTTCAATAAATTATACCCCTTCCCTCTCAGCAGCAATGCACACTCGTCTTCATCTTTTGGACAGAGATGTGCGTGCTCGTAGATTATGACCTTGGGACGGAGCGAGTTAAAATCAACGCTCTTTAGGATCTCAAAGTCGGCGCCTTCTGTGTCGATCAACAGCAGTTCAACTTGCTTGAACCCGTGTTTTTCAACCGCGTCGGCGATGGTAATGCACTCGACCTCCTCTTCGACCAGATAACTTTCTATGTTCGGGATGGCACTTTTATGACTTAAAATCACTTCTTTCTTGAATGACCCGAGTTGATCATACCATTCTGGCAATCCGTCGTTATTAGGTCGGAGCCTGAAGAAGTTGCGAATCCCCGTTGAGCTGCTTATTGCCTTGTTCTCAAAATATAGCCCATCTGAACCCTCATAGTTTTTGACGAGTTTCTGAAATAAATACTCAACGGGCTCAAAGAAAATACCCCTCCATTTGTTTTGCTTGATCAGCTCGTACAGGTGATCGCCGGTCCTACCGTCATGCGCTCCGATTTGCAGAAAGTGCACCGGCTCTCCCGTTTGAACAAGTCGACTGAGGAAATCGAGCTCAGTCTGCCCTTTGGGTGAAAAAACATGGTAGACTTGCCGCGCTATTTTAAAAATACCGGCTTTCTTGAGAAGTACACGTAATACTTGTTTCATATACGAAAAGCATGAAGCCAAAACCCTAAAAATGGAACACAAACATCTTTCGCACCCGGCTTCACTCCGTCGAAAAATGGCAGAATTTTACCCGAGCGGGACCACCTAGTCACGCGGCGTTCATGGATTCTTTCGGATTGCGTTATAATCTCCCACGGGAGGTCCCGTCCCTTTCCACTCAAGCGACCTTTTTTAGTTTCAAATCCTTGCTGCCAAGAATCGCGCTCGCGTCTAAGCCTTCGAGTTCAAGATTCGCGCGCACCATGCCCTCCACCAGCTGGCGGAAGCTCGTCTTAGCGGTCCAGCCCAGCTTGGCTTTACACTTTGAAACTATCAGTCTTGTTATGCGGCTTTATCGCCCGCGTTCTCGGAGAACTGATCCGTCTGAAGCGCCCACGCGTACGTCTCGCCGAGCGCTTCGCTCAGGTCGTGCCGAGGCTTCCAACCCAGGCTCTTGATCAAGCTGACGTCCAGCACCTTGCGAGGCGTGCCGTCTGGCTTACTGGGATCGGTGGCTATCGTTCCGCGAAAGCCTGTGACCTCTTTCATCAGCGCCGCGAGCTCCAAAATCGTGATGTCCTCGCCTGTGCCGATGTTGACGAGCTGAGGAGGGGACGGATGCATCAGAAGCAGGTAGAGCGCCGAAGCCAGATCATCGACATGCAGGAACTCGCGACGAACCGTACCGGTCCCCCAGATTTTGACTTCATTCAAACCCTGAGACTTAGCTTCGTGAAACCTTCGCATCATTCCAGGAATGACATGCGAGTGAGTGGGATGGAAGTTATCGCCAGGTCCGTAAAGGTTGGTCGGCATCGCAGAACTGAATGCGTGCCCATGCTGGCGAGCGTACATTTCACAGAGCTTCAAACCTGCGATCTTGGCGATCGCGTACGCTTCGTTCGTCGCTTCGAGTGGGCCTGTGAGCAGGCTCTCCTCACGGATCGGCTGAGG
>JAYVOO010000095.1:0-2447 GCA_043757905.1 Oligoflexia bacterium | reverse complement strand
CTTCATCCGACAAGTACGTCTGTTTCGCGCGCGCGACGCCCTCGATTACTGGGTTGATGAACTCGAGATGGCTGGGGTTCGATCCGAGCGAGAGATGGACCTTCTTGCCCAGGCGCGTGGTCACGTCGGCCGAGTAGCCCATATGGTACTTCACGTCGCCTTCGCCCAGGCGCGCATCCGTCTTGTAGGTGCCTTCAAACTCCGTGAAAATATACTCGGCGTTCTTGCCGAAGACATTGGTCAGCACGTTCAGCCGCCCTCGGTGGGCCATGCCCATGACGAACTCGCGAGCGCCCAGCTCGGCGCCGATCTCGACCATGGCGTCCAAGGTCGGGATGACGCCCTCGGCGCCTTCGACGGAGAAGCGCTTTTGCGCTACATAGCGGGTGTGGAGGAAGCGCTCGAACGTCTCGCTCTCGGTCAGGCGCTTCAAGATCTGTTTCTTGGTCGCGGCATCGAGGTTCTCGCGGTTGCGAGAGAGCTCCATTTTCTGCTCGAGCCAGTTGCGCTCGCCCGAGGTTTGAATGTGCGTGAACTCCACACCAATCGATCCGCAGTAGGTCTCGCGCAGGCGCGCGATGATGTCCGGCAGCTTGGCCGGGCCCATTCCGATGAGCTTTCCAGCGGTGAAAGTTCGCAGCAGGTCGGCGGTCGTGAGCTCAAAACGCGACAGTTCCAGAAGTGGATGCGAAGCGGGAGCGCTGTTGAGAGGGTCGATGTTGGCGAGCAGGCGCCCAAGCTCACGGTAGGCCTGAATCAGCTCGGCCACTTTCGCCTCGGCGCTCAAATCCACACCTGTCAGCGGGGTCGGCGAAACAGGAACAACGGAAAGGTTCGCGCGCGGCGCTTCGGGTCCGTCCGTCTGGCCGATCTCTAGGCCTTCGAAAAAGTACCGCCACGTGGGATCGCCCGAGTCGGGATCCTCTTTGAAGCGTTCTAACAAGTCGTCGATATATCCAGCGTTTACACTTTTAAGATACGGGAAGCGTTCCACGGATATCCCTCTGAGTTGGTGCTTTATTTTTAAGGCGCGGCGCCTCCGGGCGTCAAGATGATATATTAAGATAGATTCGGCAAATTTGAGGTGAAAGGTGAGTTCTAGGACTTGTGCAGCAGTGCGAAAATTCCTTGACGATTCCAGTTCCTAAGTTTACACACCGCATGAATGAATACTCTTTCTTGGCAGACCCGGAACGCTTGCCTGCGCGCTCGGGTTGGTGTCCTGCTCTTGACGACTTTCATCGCCAACCCTGCTGACGCGTGGGCGTTCGGGGGGAAGAAAGCGCAGGAACTGGCTGCGATGCCCGAGCTCCATGCGCCTTACCCGCGCCTGCCCAGCTTTGGCAAAGGCGACATCTTTGTGATCTTCGCGCACGCGGACGACGAGTTGACGGTTCTCTCCCAGGTCGCCCGCTACCGGGAGCTCGATCCGAATCGCGGCATCCATTGGATTCTTGTCTCCGACAACGGCGCGGGCCAGGTGCTTCCTTGGACCTGCTGGTTCCAGTCCAAGGTCGAGTGCCGGTACCGCGAAGCTGCCCAGGTCGCCAATTGCATCAATATCGAAGAGCCGGAGTCGATGGGCTTTCCAGACGGCGGCCTCGCGAGCGTTCCTGATCTGGGCGCCAAGATCTGGCAGAAGATCGAAGCCGTGCGGACCGCGCCGGTCGCTGCGATCTTCTCCCACGACGCGACCGGACTCTACGGTCATCCCGACCACGTGGCCGTTCATGACGCGGTCTCCGCGCTGGCCGACGCCCGAGGCATTCCTTTTATTTCCATCGCGCTGCCCGAGTATTTCAAGCAGAGCATCGAGATCCGCGACCCTTTCAAGAACCGGCAGCGCCCCTCGATCACTCATGCGATCGATCTGGACGCGAGCCTTCAGGAAAAAATGGTCTGCGCCCATAGCGCGCACAAGAGCCAGGAAATCCTTCTCTGGTTCATGGACCAGAAACTTCCCGCTAAGGACTTCTACTCCATCTGCGACCGCATGTTCTTTCATTTGACCGAGAACTGAGCCCACCTACAAGGAACCCCGACATGAGCAAAAACACCGTTTTTCTTCGCTATGAATTCACCAACGAGTCCGGCCGCCCCGAAGGCGGAGATATCTTCGAGTTCACCACGCTCGGCGAAGTCCAGGACATGGTGGGCCAGATCCTGAAGGTCGCCCAGAGTGACTCCGTCACCGTGAATCTCACCATCGGAGCCGAGAAGCCTTTCTTCGGCTTCCTGAAGGCCGTCGGAATGAGCCGCAAGGATGCCGAGCTGGAGATGGTTCCCGCCGAGCTCGCACCAGTCGCTTCGAAGTCCAAGCCGAAGTCCAAATCCAAGCCAGCGGCGAAGAAGAAAGCCAAGAAGAAATAATCCCCTGACTTGCATTTCCTGAGTCCCTCGGTACGATCGAGGGACCTCAGGGGGTGCTCATGGAAAGAGCTTTCGTC
>JAYVOO010000094.1:0-2447 GCA_043757905.1 Oligoflexia bacterium | reverse complement strand
GGCTGGGGCAGGTCTGGTTCATCGAGCATGGCGGACGTGTCGCGGGCTATATGATCCTGACATTCGCATTCGACCTTGAATTCGGCGGACGCGAAGGGACCCTCACGGATCTCTACTTCTTGCCCGAGTTCCGCCGGATGGGGCTGGGCTCGGCCGCTCTCCGGCAACTCGAGGCGACCTGCGCTGGCTTGGGGCTGAAAGCGATCGAGCTTCGGGTGGAGACCGACAATCACGAGGCCCAAGGTCTTTACATGAAGCACGGTTACAGAAAGCACGAACGCTTCACCCTGAGCAAGAAGCTCAATGCGATCCCATTTCTCGCTTAACACCCCCAGAGAAAAAGCATAAAAGCCGTCTCAAGATGAAACTTGTATCCGATTTCGATGGTGTCCTGACCGAGCTCTCCCACGAAGCCGCGCGCGTGCGCGAGATTTTCCTGACGGAGCTGGGCGGGCTGAGCTCACTCGACGCGATCGAGACCGAGATGAACGAGGCTCCCGCCACCGCAGGCTGGGAAGTGCTCGGACGGATCTCGGCGTTCTCTGACGAGGACACCTTTATTCACACCAACGCCCTGGCCGCGCGCCTGGATCTCAAAGCTTCAACCGATGCCCCGACGGCGCAGGCTCTTAAGGATATCCGAAGTAAAGGCTACGCGGATTTTAAGAAGCTTGCCGAGGTCGCATACGACCGGATGGTGTCGGAGGTCATGGCGGGCGCGACTTCGCCGATTGACCCGCTCACCGGCCCAGTGCTTGAGGGCCTTCTCGCGAAGGGAGTCCACATCACGGTGATCTCCAACTCGGGAAGCGCGCGCATCCAAGACATCTTCGAGAAGTCGGCGATCCCATCGACGACCTACCCTTTGAAGGCCCCCGGCAAGCTCTGCGTTCGCGGCGGTGCCCGCAAGTTCGAGCTCTCGGAGGAGCCCCTGGCGCTCACATTCAACCAGAGGCAAGTAGATATCGCCCGCCCCGTTTACCGCAGCATGATTCGCGAGGAGCAGCCCGACGCCGTGATCGGCGACGTCTTCTCGTTGGATTTGGCGCTCCCCTACGCCCTCGCCCAGGCCGAACCGGCGCTCTTCCCAAACGGCTTGAAGGTTATCCTGCGGGTCAGGCCCTACACCCCGCGCTGGGCGCTCGAGTTCTGCCGCTCCCACGCAAAAGACGGTCCGATCACGCTCCACCTTCTCGAGAATCTGGCGGATCTCCCGGTAATCCTCGGCATGGTCCTCGACCCAGGCCAGGCGTGATCGACCGCTCGAGCTTCGGATCGCTTCTCGCGCAAGCGCTTGAGCGTCGGCAAGGGCTGATTGAGACCCTTGCGCGCGAGCAGACCGACGCTTACCGCATTTTTCACGGCGTGGCCGAAGGCGCGCCCGGTCTGACGATCGACCGCTACGCGAAGCTGATTCTCGTCCAAACCTTCCGGGAGCCACTCGAGCCCGACTCAATCACGACGGTCGAGAAAGCGCTTCGGGCAGCGCTCCCCGATCTTGCGTTCGCCCTCGCCTACAATCACCGCGGCAAGACCGCGCCCCAATCCTTCGACGAATGGCATCGCCCTCCTCCCATTGCGCTCGAGGAAATCACCGTTCGAGAATTCGGCGCCGAGCTCCTCGTGCGCGCGCGCCATCCGGGCATCG
This sequence comes from Oligoflexia bacterium, assembly GCA_043757905.1. GTDB lineage: Bacteria > Bdellovibrionota > UBA1018 > UBA1018 > UBA1018 > JAYVOO01. The sequence continues at coordinate 799 of JAYVOO010000094.1, read as the reverse complement.
ACCCCTGGGTCTTTCTCGATCTGCGCTCGGGCCGACGCCACCTGCGCGAGCGGGTCCTCGGCAAGAGCGTTCTCAATCTCTTCTCTTATACTTGTAGCGTCGGGATCGCGGCCGCCACCGCCGGGGCAAGCGAGGTCTGGAATGTCGATTTCGCGGCCCGCTCCCTTGATGTGGGCCGGCGAAACGCCGAACTGAACGCGATTCCAAAGAAATGCTTCCGCACGATCGAAGAAGATTGTCTGCCCGTCATGCGCCAGCTCGCGGGCCTCCCCGCCGGGGGCCGCCGCGACAAGACCAGAAGATTCCTCAAGGTCGAACCCAGGCTTTTTGATTTCGTATTTCTCGATCCTCCAGCCTGGTCCAAAGGCTCGTTTGGCGCGATCGACGTCGCGGGCGATTATCCGAGTCTATTTAAGTCGGCAGTGCTGGCGGCCAAACCTGAGGGCGGCCAGATCATCTGCACGAATCACGTCGCCTCAGTCGACTGCGAAGCGTGGTTCGACGTCCTCAAGCGCTGCGCCGCGAAGGCCGGACGCCCGCTCCGCTCGATCCGCCGTCTGACTCCCGATGCGGACTTCCCGTCTTACGACGGCAATCATCCATTGAAGATCGCGGTCTGCGAAGTTTAAGGTGCCGAGAGCCAGACCAGCGTCTCGAAGTGCTCCGTATGCGGGAACATATCGAAAAGCTGTACGCGCTTGAGCCGGTACATCGGCTGGAGCTTCCTCAGATCCTGCGCAAGCGTATCGACTGAACAGCTGGAATAGATCAGATCCGCGGGAGCGGCCCGCAAGATCAG
>JAYVOO010000093.1:0-2452 GCA_043757905.1 Oligoflexia bacterium | reverse complement strand
AAAGCCCCGGCGCCCGCGAATTAACGCAGCCCCTCTACCAAAAGGAGGCGGACACCTTTATTTGAGTTCGAGTGAGCTGATGATCTTGCTAATGCGTTCCTGCGCCGAAAGGCTTTCGCTTTCCTTGTAGACCACTGAGATCACGTCGCCCGGGTGGCGGAGGTAGTACTGCGCGCCCTGTCCGTGATCAGTGGCCTTGAAGCCCTGGATTCCGCTCACCTGAGAGGTCGCGGTCCAGTCGAATGCCGGCTGGAAGAACTTCAGGTACTGCTCGAGATCGGAGATCGTCTGGATGTTCGCAAGGCCCTGCTGATCGATATGAACGCTCGACGCGGGATTCGCGCCGGCGATCTCGATCGAAGGCTCGAGGAACGTGACCCCGGTTCCGACATCCAGGTGATCCCAGGTGTCCGGATACACGGTCGAGAGCTTCATGAGCTTGCTCTCGTAAGGAAGGTACTTCGCGTTACCGATGGCCCCTCCGGCCGGCGTCGAAGCCATCGCTTGGGCGCTAGCGATCACTCCGATCAATGTCGGCAGGACAAGAGCTGTTAAAAACCCCCAGCTACTGGACTTTCTCTTCTGCACCCCTGAGTACATGCTGCACACCCCCACGCCCCGTCAGCGGAAAGAAATTTACAACGAGATGATAAACTTCTTCGTTATTTATTTCATCTGAAAAATTGCGATTCAAATCCGTCATGAAGTCTTTGATCACTTGCTTGATCTCAGTCACTTTTGACTTGGGCACAGCCAAAGTAAGCGCGTTTACTTCCCGCCGCTCCATCGGGTCATTCAATATCGACTCAGTGCCGAGATCAATGAATTGCTTATGCAGGTTGCGAATCTGGAGGTTGGCGATCTCGTCGGTGGTTCCGAGGAGAGGCTCACTCTGCATGAAACGATCGTTTTCTTGTTTAATAAATCGAAGCGATTGAAGAAGTGCCATGCTTTCCTGCGCCTGCTTCACCGTGATCTTGTTGGCGAGTCTTTCTGCGATCCACGCGGGATCGTTGTGAAAGTCCTTCAAAAGCACCATCTCGCGGATCGCCCAGTGGTACCAATGCTGGAGGATCTCCTGCCGCGAGCGGTCCACCTGCGTGAGTCGTTTCAAGCCCCGATTGCGGATCTTGAGGATCTCGCCGAAGTAGTTCTTCTTGGCTTCGACGTCGGTGGTTTCCTGGAAGAGCACCAGGTTCTTGAAGTATTCCGCCTCGGGGCGCGTCAGTTTCAAGCCGCGGATGAATTGGGGAAGATTCTTGTCGGTAATGCGACGCGCTCGGTCAATTACGAGCTTGAGATAGTTAGGGGAGCCCAGCTTGGCACGCGCCGCGAACACACGGTAAGAATAGGAACGATTCCTCTTCTTCTGCTCGGCGTAATAATCACGCAGATACGACCGATAGTCCGTGTACTCGAAAAGGTCCAAGCTAGGCTCCTCTGACATTTGCCGAAGGAGATCCTAGTAGGGTAGGGCTCATCCGGCGGGGATAGGCGTTCATGGGTTCACCATGAGCGCCTTGTAAGCATTGATCCTACCGTTGCTGAGAACTTTCCCAGCAAGGGACTCTTGGGTGTCGGACCCCCGGATCAATGCCTCTTTCACTTGTTCGACTGAGAACTCTGGATGCAGGCTCCACACGAGCGCGGCGACGCCCGCCGTGATGGCCGCTGAAACTGTCGTGCCTTGGCGCCGGACTAATCCGCCGTGGATCGCTAGACCGGGGACGGAAACGCCGGGGGCCGCGAGATGTACGTGGTTGGGCTCCCAATTGGAGAAATCCGCCAGGCGGGAAGCTTCATCGCTTGCGGCCGCGACGAGCAGATTGGAGGCTCCACAGCCGGTGGGCAGCCAGCTTCCGTCGGTGAGCTCGCCGTTGTTGCCCGAGCCGCCCACGATCAAGACGTCATGGCTGCCCGCGCGCGCGATGGCGTCGCAGACTTCGGTGTCGTTCATCCGGCCGCCGATGCTGAGATCGATGATGCGGGCCCCGCGGCTGACCGCGTAGTCGATCGCGTTGGAGATGACGACGCTGCAGCTCGAGCCCGCCGCGTCCATGATGCGGATCGGGAGGATCTTCGAACCGGGTGCGATGCCGCCCATGGGTGAGGCGATCAGAGCCGCCTCGAAGGTGCCTGCACCCAGGCCGGGCAGGTCGGAGAAGTCGGTCAGTCCCGTCATCGCGTCGATTCCGTAAACATCGTCGATGTAACCGTTGCCGTCGTTGTCCTTGGCGTCGGTGTCGCGGCCCAGGCCGAATTCGCCCAGGTTGAGCGCGAGGACGTTGGCGAGCGCCGGCAGCTGCGCATTCACGCCGGAGGAGAGCACCGCGATCGTAAGGTCCGGGCTGCCGTGGGTGATCTTCTGGGCTTTCGCGAGGTCGATCTGCTTGGCGTAAGAGGAGTAGGAAGACGCGTGCGCGCTCAGGCTGGTGCCGGCTGCGAGTGCGAG
>JAYVOO010000092.1:0-9018 GCA_043757905.1 Oligoflexia bacterium | reverse complement strand
GACCATGGCCGAAGGCCCCGAAATAATGCCGGAAGACTTACCTTCCAAGTTTGCTTGGGCCAAGTCACAAGGTTCAATCAAAGCCAGCACTCATTCTGATGAGGCAAATGTTTCATCCGGAAAGGACGAACTTTCATTTTATGAACAAGTGGCTAATTTTGAAAGGCAGCTACTCGAAAATGAGTACCAAGCGTGCCAGCGGAAAGTATCGACTTTAGCTCGAAAGCTGGGCATGGACCGCTCTCATCTCTACGGTAAACTGAATGACTATAAAATTCACCAGACTACGCCAAGTACCCGTTCTACCAAAAAATAAGACATTTAAATGCTGGCGAAAGTTTGGCAAAAGTTTGGCAAATTATTAAGGAAAATTGTGATTTTCCAGCGACTCGGTCGCCTTAATTATGCAGCGACTTTGTCGCCCTGGCCTAATTGAGGATCGGGAGATGGGAGTCGGTGCTTGAGCTTTTTTGGCAGTGCAATCAGCTTGAGTTCGATTGGCTTGCCCGCATAGAAGGCCCGCCATGTGAGGTCCTGATAGGTTCTGAGTTCAATTTCTTGCCCTCGGATGGAGTGCTTCACCGGAGAGTCAAGCTGGTAGAGTTTTCCTTCCCAGCTCAGCGTGTGGTCGCGCTTGACGCTGCGATACTCCTTCAGACAGAAAATTTCTCGCAAATCTTTTCCTTCTGGAACGGCTTGGTAACGACTTTCCAGTGAATGCGGTACGACCGTATTTTTAGGTGTCCAGTAGTTGGGGATGAATTGATTTTGGAGATAATCATTGGCCGCTGGCATACGATTGATCTGGCGCACTCGCATCTCTGGGATGATCCGGTCCTGAAACGTATCCCAGGTTCTTTCGATGCGGCCCTTGGCTTCGGGCGACGAGGCGAAAATAATGCGGATGTTCAGCTCCCCACAAGCTCTTTTGAACTGATTGAAGAAAACACGCTTACCACCCCCTCCCAGGCAACCCGCTTTATCGACGTAAATCGCATAAGGAATGCCTTTCTTTTCGATAATTCTCTGCATCACCGTCATGCAATTGATCGTGTCTTCGGAAAGAAAAAATTCTGCATAGGGGATGTCGCTCGTTGCATCATCGATCGCAGCAATTAAACACCACTCATCCTTGCCGTTGTAGCGGTGGGGGCTACCGTCCATTTGCAAAAGCAATCCTTCGCTCTGCATTCGGACCCTTCGATTGCGGGCGACCCCCTTGCCTCGTTTACGACGCTTGACCAGGTGCCGGTCATGACACCAGCGACGGAAGGTGGAGTATTTCACCTCGATTGCGTGACTCTCTTTAAGAACTTCAAGACAGTGGGTCATATTGAAGTCGAAGTATTTTTTTTCGACTAAATTCATCACTGACTTTTTGAGTTGATCACACTTCTTGTTCGAAGGGCTTTTCTCCCGATTTCCATGAATCACTCCCAAAAGACCTTGGGCCTCAATTCTTCGCGCCAATCGAGTGACGGTTCTTTCTCTCACCTGAAGAAGCTCTGCTGTTTCTCTTCGACTGAGCTTGCCATTCAAGAAGTCGGTCACTAACTGATGAGTCATTTGTCCGTTCTTAGACATATAGATCCCCTTGTCTCGTTCCATGAGCCCCGCATTCTCTGAAGTGAATCAGGAGCTTAGATTAACCAGGGGGCGACAAAGTCGCTGGAGAATAAGAGGGAGACAAAATCGCTGAAGAATCACAAGAACTTCAGCCCGACACCAATCCCGCCGATACCTGGATATCAAGAGGTGAGCCATGAACTCAGAGTCCTTTCCACCAAAGAAATCCTTCCGCAGAAAGCAGTACATCATCAACAGGCCGTTCCAGTTCACGCTGATCGGCTACACGGCAATCCTGGCGGTCATTTTGCTCGCAGGCTATTTCGGCGCCAGCGAGCTCTTCTTCCTCCGATTCGAGTCAATGGGGCGCGAGATGGGCTTTCCCGACAACCACGTCTACTTTGAGTTCTTGCGGCGCCAGCATGCGTTCATGAGTTATATCATGATGGGAGTCTCGTTGTTCACAGCTGCCCTCTTGGCCATCGGCGGTATCATTGTCTCTCACCGGATCGCAGGACCGATCTACAAACTCTGCCGCCGCATGAGCGATAGCGCAGAGAGCGGTGACCTAGACGAGGTCTACTTCCGCAAGAACGATTTCTTTCCCGAACTAGCGATCGCCTATAACGCGTTCGTCAGAAAAATCCGCGCGTCGGATCGGAACAAAACCGCGGCCTGAGGCCGCATTCAAGCCTCCAGGAGAACTGTCATGAATGGGTTCATAGAATTTATCGTCGGAAACCTCACCCATACTGGGCCTTTGCTCTTCCTCTGTGCCCTGGCCATCGCCCTGGCGGTCGAACGGATACGCGTGATCTGCTGGGTCTATCCGCATGCGACTTCCGATCAGTTCCACGACAAGCTCCGCGATCTCGTGAGTTCCGACCGATTGCCGCAAGCTCTCGCGCTTTGTGACCGCTACATCCAAAAACCTTCAGTGCAGGTTGTACGGGAAGGCCTGCTCCAGGCCCATCAGCCCGAGGAGATGATCGAGCATAGCCTGCAGCTCGTGGTGACTAAAACTATCCAGCGCGTGCAAGTGCGCACGGCCTATCTCGGGACCATCGCCAACGTCGCCACGTTGCTAGGCCTCTTTGGCACGATCCAGGGTCTCGTCCAGTCGTTCTCGGCGATTGGCTCCGTGAGCGGTCAGCAGAAGTCCGCGTTTATTTCAGCCGGCATCTCGACTGCGATGAATTCGACGCTCTTCGGTCTGGGGCTCGCTATCCCTTGCATGCTGCTCTATTCCTTCTTGGCGGGGCGTTCCAATACGCTGATTTCGGAAATCGAAGCCTCCTACATCCAAACCCTTCGCCTGATTAAGGAGCGCTATTACGGTTCCAACTCTTCTGCAACGGCGGCGGCCTCGATGCCACCCGTGTTCGGAAAGGCTGCCAGCAAATGATGACTGGCGGCGGCGGCCGACGCGCGGGCGGCGGCCTAGAGATGGATGTTGAACTCAACATCGCATCAATCGTGGATTGCCTCGTCGTGCTGATTACCTATGTCCTCGCCGCTTCGTCATTTCTCTCGCTGGGCATGCTTGAAGCGGGGCTCACAGAACCTTCTGCAGCCGTCGCTCCATCGGCTCAGAGCGAACTCTCCGTGAGCGTCGAGCTCAAGGGCGACCACTCGATCAAACTGTCGACCCGCGGAACGGAGACGCTGGACCGCGTCTTCCCCGCTAACGAACTAGGAACGTGGAACCTCGCCGCGCTGGTGACCGCGCTTCAGGACACCAAGGGCCGGCGGCCAGCCATGGAATCCGTCTCGCTTTTTTCCGCGAACACGGTTCGCTACCAGGATCTGATCGCTTTCGTGAAGTCCGTCGGGCCGATAGCGCCCATCTATTTCGTCAAGGAGACCGCGCCATGGTGAGCGCATCGCCCTTGGGCGGCTCAAGGAAACGGATGACCGCCGACATCAATCTCGCCATCACGCCCATGGCATCGCTTTTCACGGTCATCCTCGTGTTCCTGATCCGTAGCGCCTCGAGCAGCGTGAGCACCCTTTCCGTCAATCAGCAAATTCAGCTTCCGGGCGCAAATCAGTCCTCGGCGCTTCTCGAAGGCACGAAACTCGAGGTCTCCGCGACTGCCATCACGCTAGAGGACCAGCTGGTGATCAGTCTCGATGCTTTTGGATTCGATTCGAAGGAGCTGGCCCAGGACGGCAGCTTCGCCCGACTGAACACTGCTCTCTTGGCACTGCAGCAGAAGCAGGTGGCCGCTAAAGCCGATACCAAGGCTGTGATTGTCGCCGACATCAATGCCCCTTATTCGACCCTTAAACGAGTGTTCGCCTCTGCAGCCAATAGCGGTTACAGCGACTTGCGACTGGTAGTCGTGCAGGAGGAGTGAGCGTGCGTCCGGATACGGCTCTCGCAGCTTTCGCCGCTCTGACGGTCGCGCTCTCGACACCCGCTTGGGCCGACGAGACGATCGCCATCGCGCTTGAGCTTCAAGAAGTGGCGATCCAGCAGCTAACGGTTGTCGCAGCCAAGGCTAAGGGGGCAGACCGGCAGGAGGACCTGCTCCATCAGCTGACCGAGTCGCTCGGTGAAGGAGCCACGCTTGCATTTAAGCTGGCGCAAGACGCAAACGACCACGAGCGCGAGACGATCTTGTCTAAATCGCGCGCGTTCTCCGCGCGACAGATCGATGCCTGTAAGCGCTTCGTCTCACTCTTTCCAAAGTCACCGGATGTGCCGTCGGTACTTCTCGCGAAGGCCAAAGCGGAACGGACCCTCGATCGAGCCTCCGAAGCCATGGCAGACTTCCTGACGATCCTGGACTTTCATGCCAGCTCGCAGTTCGCCGGCCGTGCGGGCCTAGGTGTATGGGAGCTCCTTGTGGACGCCAAACGGTATCAGGAATCCATCGTGCAACTCCGGAAAGTGGTCACCGCGCCCGCCGACCCGTTGCATGATCTTCTGCAGGAGCGGCGGGCCTGGTCGCATTATTATCTCCGCGATTTTATGCAGGCCAATCAAATCTCCAAAACACTCGTCAGTTCCATCTTGGCCAAGCGAGCGAAGAAGCTCAAACCCTCCGTCGAGCTTGATTCCGTGATGGATCTGGTCAGCCAGATCTGGGCCTTCGCGCTTGCGAGCAAGACGCCGGGCTTCACGCTTCCCCTTGCGCTCTCGGAGTACGCGACGATGCTGGGCGGTCGCGATTACTCGTCCGCTTTCTTGAGGCTCGCGACCTACATTGCTGCTCGAGGTCTCGACTCTGAGCTTCTGGAGCTCGCGGCCGCCACGCGGACCAAGCCGCTCGAGCGCGGCCACCAACTGCAGGTGAGGCTTCTCGTGGTCAAAGCGCTTCTCAGCGGTTTCCGCCACGCTGAGCTCAGCCGCGAGCTTGAGCTCGCGAACCTGGAGATCAGGGCCACGAGCGCCGACCCCGCGTTCAGGGCAAAGCCTTCGCCGATCGACCGCGCCGCGCTCTCGAAAGCCAAGCTCGTTTACGAGCAGGCCGCGCGTCAGCTCCAAGCTGGGATCAACGGCGCGGCGAAGAGTCAGACCCCACAGCCCGAGCGAAGCCGATCCCTGGTCCTCGCATTCGAGGGCTTGCTTACGCTTCCCAACCTCCCCAAGAAGGACGCCGCCGTCTACGAATACAATCTGGCCCAAGTGCAGTATCATTTGCTGGAGTATGATCTGGCCGCCACGCATTTTCGTCGGGCGGCCGACCTGCTAGATACCGTGATCGTCGAGGGGGTCAAAGCGGAGGATCTCAGGATCAAGGCGATCGCCTCCCGCTACAAAAAACTCATGGTGGGCAACACGATTCCGGAAAAAATCGAGTTCGCATCGACGCTTGGCAATCCAGCGCAGAAAGACACCGATGCCTCGTTCATCGAGTGGACCGGCTGGATAGACGCCCTAGCCACCCCCGGAAGCCACTCCGATCTCGATTTCTATTGGCTCGAGTCGGCGCGTGCGCAGTATTCGCGAGGATGGCGAGCTCTCGCCGTCAAGCGCCTCGAGACCCTCGTGCTCCGCAAGAGCGCGTCGCCACAGGCGCTGCCTGCTGCAACATTCGCCTTCCAGGCTTACGCCACGAGCTTGAAGTGGGAATCAGCGATCGAGCTGGGCCGAAAAGTTGTCGCCTTGGAGGCCGCTCGAAGCTCGCCCCTGGCCCAGCTCGCGGCTTCGCGGCTGACGGACGCGATCTACAAGAAGGCGGAGAAATTCTTCAACTCTCGAGACATGTTGGCCGTGCTCGCGCTCGCGCGCGAAACACTCACGGAGACCCCGGCGACTGGACGCAGAAACGAGCTAAGGCTCCTGGCCGCTCGCGCGGCCTTGACCATGGGCCAAGTTCCCGCGGCCAGGGAATTCCTCGCTGCTCGAGACCGCGGCTCCTCCATCTCCCCGGCTTTGGCCAGTGAAGTGATTCTGGTCGAGGCCGAGGCGGCAGAGGCCGAGTACGACTTTCCTGCCGCAAGAAAACTCTATATGGAATGGGCTCGCCTTCCGGCTCGCAAGCCATCCGCCGGGGATCAGGCCGTGGCCGGGCGCGCGCTTCGCGCGGCGTGGCTAACGGGCGACCCCCACCTTCTTGAGGAAGTCGCGGGCGAAAAGAAAATCTGCGCAATCCAAGGCGCGGCATGCGCGCTGAATCGGGACCTCGCGACGCTCGGCAAGTCGATCGCCGGTACCCCGTCCAAAGGACGTACACCTGAGTCCCGAGGTCCTCTGCGCACTCTCCTCGCGTTCATCGATGCTCAACCGAAAACGCTCGCTCGGAGCGTGAAGGAACTCGCGGACCAATGGGCACAGCTTGATCCGGTGATCGCGCTCTCGGCTCTCTCTTGGCTAGCCAAATTCGTGCCGGAGCGACTCCAGGCCGCGCGACGTGAGCTGCGCCGCACCAACCCCGTCAAGCTCGCGAAAGCGTCGATCGATCGGCGCATGCGGGCGATCGCCGAGATGGAGTCGATGCTTGAGCAGGTGAATCGCCTGCCTGGCGCCCGTTTCCGGGCGATCGCGACCCATGAAGCCTCGCTCGTCTACGAAGAGCTCGCGAACGACTTCCTTGCCATCCCCGCCCCCAGTGGCCTCACGAGCGACGACGTATCGAATTTCAAGCAGCGAATCCGAGACTTCGCGCTCCCGCTGTCCGGCAAATCCAAGACGCTTGCGGAATCGGCGGAGAGGATCGTGGCGGAGAACGCAGTCGAGGCCGTAGTCCTGGGCCAGAGCCCGAGCCATGGTCCTGAGCTCGACTCGCTTATTGTAGGGCCCGGCCGCTTCCCCGCCACTTCGCAGGGAACGCCCGAGCGCCGGCTGGCGGACGCGGTCAAAGCTCGCAATTTCCCATTGGCTGCACTTCTGATCGATAACGCGCGGTCCAGTAGCAAATGGTCGCCTCCTCTGACTGCTTATCTTTCCGCTTCGCTGCTCGTGATCGCAGGCGCCCGCGCTGAAGGCTTGCGTGAACTCGAAAAAATCGATCTGGATACCTTGGAGCTCGCCGCGCGTGCCCGCGCTTCGGAGCTGCTGCTTAATTCTTACCTCGAGTCTCGGTCCCGCGAAAAGCTCAGGAGGACCGTCGAAAAGACGAGCGGCATGCTCGTCCGCGCGGACTTGCTCGAAGCGGCGCGCTCTTGGCTCGCCAAGAAGGAGCCAGAGATATGAAGATAAATTTTACCTTCATTTTCGCCGCGATCGCGTTTACTGCATTGACGTCGTCTCATTCCACGCTTGCCGACGGCAAGTCTCCTGGCAAGCGGCGCACCGTCGACGTTTCGCTCTCCGATGACGAAGGCGAGCTCATCGAGGGGATCAACCGGAGCAATCTTCTGGACTCCGGCTTCACGAGCGTCGAGTCACGAGGTGGCGCTACGGGCAAGGCCAGCAAGTACGGTCCGGACAAAAAGCGCTCGATTCGGCGAGCAATGAAGTCCGAGCTCAGGGAGTCGAGGGACCTTCAATGAAACGCGCACACTATCTGATCCAGTCCACATGGCTCGAAGGCAAAAAAGCGCAGCTCTGGGATGGGGCCAAGCCGATCCGACTGCCCGGGCAGGTCGGTTGCACTCTCCATCAGGAGGGTGGCATGTCAGGTGAAATGCTGGTCACCGGCCCGGGCCTTCCCCCAGGCCTTCCGCTTCGTATCTCGAGAGAGCAGCTCGGGCATGGCGCCGCTGTCCGCATCCCGCTTGCCCCCGGAAAATTCATTGAAATCACCCATCCTGTTTCGCTCGCGCCGGCACATGAGCGCGCCAAGTCCCAGCCGAAAAACGGCGATCTCTATTCGTTTCAGGGGATCGGCGCAGCGCCTCGTATCACCTCACGCGTCGGCCGCCGGCTACGGGGCTGGGCCAACGGCGAGAAGGTCTTCTTTGTGCATTCCCTCCGGGACCAGATCAGGATCCAGGCGTTCGAGCCGGGCGTATTGGTCGAGGTTCCCGGCCTCCCCTTGCGTGAGATCAGCCCCGGCGCAGATCTCGCCTGCACCCGGGAAGCGCTCCTGGGCTCGCGTGTCCTCTGGCGCTCGCACTGGTGGACCTTCAAGATCATTCCCGCGCCTTCGTTCGTGCCGAAGCTGACTTCTGGCCCGCAGGAAATCCGGGACGAGAACTCCTGGTACCGTACCTGCTTGGCCACCTCGGTCGGCGCCTTCGCGCTGACGCTGGCCTTTCTTCTGACGGTCGTTCCGCACAATGACGGAAGCGAAGCTCCGGGACTGGGCGGAAAAGAAGCACCTCCGCAACTTGTGATCAGGCTGCGGCCCCAAGTTCATCTTCCCAACACATTTCCAAAAATCGTCGATCCTGCCGAACTCGCGGGCAAGGCGCCTCCCGGCCTAGCCCCACTTACCTCAGTCGAGCAACCCCCTGTTGCCACCGCCCCCTCTTCTGGAACCTCTACGATCGGCCCGAAGCGAGCTACCAATAGGGCCGCCGCCCCGTCCGCCCCCAACGGCGGGCCTTTGCTGGGCACCGGAGTAGGCAAAGGTAAGGCGCGGGTGCCGACCGCGGAAGCGATCTCCAAGGCCACGCTCCTGAAGAACTCCAGGCTTCTCCAAGACGCGATGACCAGCGTCCTCGACCGGATCGACCTCGGCAGCGGCGCGGGATCCGCCGCAGTCCCGTCGAAAAAGGCGGCTCCCTCGATTGATTCAAGTTCTCTCGCGCGATCCCTAGCCGCCAGCTCGGCCGACTCAGCTGCAGCGTCGGGGGGAGGTAGCGCTGATATGGCACTCGAGACTGCCGACCAGTCCCAGTTGCAAGCCCAGTCCGGGGGCACCAACGGCGGAACTCACGGGCAAGGCGCCCAGAACGGAGTTGCAGGTTCCGAAGCGTTCGTGCCTGGCATGGGGACGGGCTCAGGCACGGGCTCGGGCAGAAAGGGAAATGGTTCCGGGAGAGTCGCCTCCCTGGAGCTCAGCGCTGCCATTAGCAGCAGCGAGGGGCTCAGCCGTGAGCAGATCATGGCCATCA
>JAYVOO010000091.1:0-9026 GCA_043757905.1 Oligoflexia bacterium | reverse complement strand
GCGCCGTGTCGTTATCGGTGATCGGGACCGTGTGGACGGTGGTCGCGCCTTGAGTGGCATTGGTAGGAGCTCCCATCGTCGCGATGACGGTTTCAGAGGTTTCGTAGAGTGCGTCGTCGACGACTGAGAAGGTGGTGGTTCCGCTCGTCGCACCGGCTGCGATCGTCACGTTACCGCTGATAGCGTCGTGGTCGGCAGGGCTTGCAGCCGTTCCCGTAATCACGAAAGGCACGGTGGTGAGCAAGCCGCTGGCGGCACTCTGGTTGACAGTGAGGGTGACTGTACCGACGTCTTCGGCCACCGTCTGAGTAGCAGCCGAGAAGGTGACGGTGGGCGCCGTGTCGTTATCGGTGATCGTAACGGTGTGAACGGTCGTCGCGCCTGGGGTGGCATTGGTGGGGGATCCCATGGTCAGGATGACGCTCTCAGCGTTCTCATAAAGCAAGTCATCCACGACGGTGAAGGTCGTGGTTCCTGTGGTCGCCCCCGAAAGGATCGTGACTGTACCGTTCGCGCCGTTGTGATCCGCGGGATTGGCCGCTGTACCGGAAATCGTGAAAGGGACACTGACGTCGAGACCGCTTACGGCGCTCTGGTTCACAGTGACTGTGACCAGTCCTACGTTTTCAGCCACGGTCTGAGAAGCTGCCGAGAATGTCACCGAGGGTGGGGAATCGTTATCCAAAATCGTGAGGGTGTGAACTGTGATTGCACCCAGGGTGGCGTTGGTGGGTGCTCCCATCGTCGCAATCACCGACTCATCATTTTCGTCGAGCAGGTCATCAACAATATTGACAGTGATCGCGGCGGTCGTAGAGCCTGCCGGAATGCTGAATGAGCCCGAAGCCGCGTTATGGTCGGCGGGATTCGAGGCAGATCCGGAGATCGTGTAGGGCACGGTCACGTTCAAGCCGCTCGCAGCGCTCAGATTCACCGTGATCGTGGCCGTGCTTGCGTTTTCTGCCACGGATTGCGTTGCTGCCGAGAATGTCACTGTCGGTGGCAAATCATTGTCCGTGATCGTGATGGTCTGACTGGGAGTGGCGCCGATGGTTGCGTTCGTCGGTGATCCTAGGTCGATGACTACGGTCTCGTCGTTCTCATCCAGCAGGTCGTCGACGACGCTGAAAGTGAAATTTGCTGACGTGCTTCCTGCGGTGATGGTGACGGATCCATTGGCGAGGGTGAAATCCGCCGGATCCCCCGCCGTGCCCGCGCCGGCTGAGGGTGTAACGCGAACCGAGTAGGGAACCGTCGAGTCGAGGCCGCTCACGGCACTCTGAGTCACGGTGACCGTCACGGTGCCTACGGCCTCATTGACCGTCTGCGTGGCTGCCGAAAAGCTTACGGTCGGAGAGACGTCGTTGTCGGTGATCGTCACCGTGTGGACAAGTGTCGAGGCTTGAGTCGCGTTGGTCGGAGCACCGAGCGTGAGGATCACGGTCTCTGCGTTTTCGTGAATCAGGTCGTCGACAACGTTGAAGGTCGCGGTGCCGGTCAGTGACCCGGCAGGAATCGTGATCGTGCCTGCCGCAGCAGAGTGATCTGCTGGATTCACGGCTGTGCCCGTGACCGCGTAGGGCACGGTAACCACGAGCCCGCTCGGGGTATCCAGCGTCGCCGTCGCGGTAGCGGTGCCGGCTGCTTCGCCAACCGTTTGCGCCGCGGTCGTGAACTCGACGGTCGGAGGCAAGTCATTGTCGGTGATCGTGACCGTGTGAGCGGAAGTCGCGCCCAGCGTCGCGCGGGTCGGAGCACCTAGTGTAAAGATCGCCGTTTCGGAGTTCTCGTCGATCGCGTCGTCAACGACTCCGAACGTGATCGAGCCGGTCGTGCTGCCGGCAGGAATCGTCACCGAGCCGTTGACCGCGCCATGATCGGCAGGGCTGAGCGCAGTGCCCGAGAGCGTGTAGGGCACGACGACCGAGAGACCGCTTACGACGTTCAGTTGCAAGTTCAGAGTGACCGTGCCCACGGCCTCTGTCACGGTTTGTGAGGCGGAGGTGAAGCTCACGGCCGGCGGCGGATCGTTGTCCGTGATCGTCACGGTTTCACGCGCGGTCGAGCCGAGCGTCGCGTTGGTGGGAGTTCCGAGATCCAAGACCACCGTCTCGTCGCCTTCGTAAAGGGAGTCGTCGACGATCGGGAATGTGAAACTTACGGCCGTGCTGCCTGCTGGGATCGTAACTTGACCGTCCGCGAGCGTGTAGTCAGACGGCGAGGAAGCGGTGCTGGAAGCCGGAAGCGGGGACTTGCGGACGGTGTAGGGCACCCGGATGACCTGGTAGGACGGATTGCTCAGGCTCACCGTGACGGTCGCGAGTCCCGCGCCTTCGTTCACGCTCTGGCTGGCTAAGGAGAAATTCGCGGCGGGAATCGGGTCGTTGTCCGTGATCGAGACCGTGTGCTTTACGATGCCGCCGCTTAGGCCGCCTGGAGGCTCGTCGAGATTCAGAATCAGCGTCTCGGTCGGCTCGTGGAGATTGTCGTCGACTAGGGAAAATTGAATCGTTTTTCGGAGTGTGCCAGGCGCGAAAGTGACAATGCCCGCGACCAGGTCGTGATCGAAGACCGATGCCGTGCTGGCGCTTGAGATCGAGTAAGCGACTGCGACGACTTTCTCCTGGGCATCCGAGAGCGTGACATCGATCGAGACCGAGCCGTCGCCTTCGCTCACGGTCTGTGAGCTCCTCTCGAACTGAGTGGTGAACGTCGCTTCAGCTGGTGGCTTCGTTGGCCCGGTAATTTTTCGGCCGCCCCCGCCTCCGACGGCGCCCGCCCCCCCGCCCGGCTTCGCGCAGCTCGCGGTAAGCATGGCAATCCCCGCCGCGCACGCGGCAATAACTGGGGATGCTCTTAGGAACCGAAAAATTTCCACTTTACGTACCGCCGTCGACATCCTTTAAAACGAGAGTCGAGATCTCTTTATTTTAGAGGACATAGCTATGTATCGGCAGTTGTGTCCCGGTCACCAAAGGGTCTGGTGCGACACGCGCAAATTCCTTCGGATTCTCGAATTTTCCTGTTCGTGAAACCATTGGGGAAAATGACGCTCGGGTGGTGTCGCAGAAAGATTCAAGTTTTCCGCATCTAAAAAGACGAAAAAAAGAGGAAACGCCACGCGTTAAATAGTCTATGTTTAAAAAGAAATTAGTTGGTGCGGTGGTCCAGACGCACGGGGCGGGACCAAGTGCCGCGGCCGGGAGCATCCGGGCTTGGCGCAACCAGTTTGCGAAGGCGCGCCTCCGAGACGTAGCTCGCGCGAAGACGCTCGCCGCGGAGCTCGGGGATTTCGATCTGCAGGGCGCTCTTGCGGAAGTAAGCGGAGGCCTCGCTATCTGCGTCCAGTCGGGCCGTAAACTGGGTCGGATCCTTGCTCTCGCGGTAAAGGGTGATCTCAGTCGCGGGCTCCGCGCCGCTCGAGCCATCGCGCAGGCGCACTTTCAGCTCGTTATCCGCTGAAATCAGCGATGGATTGCGGACGTGGACCCAGATTTCTCGGATCTCGTTGAGCACGACCGAGCCGTGGTAGATGTAGTGATCGGGGCTGAAAACATCGACCCAAAAGACCGTGCCGTCCTTCCCGATTGCGTGCGAATGATACCAAGAAGGAGCGTCGGCTGCGTGTACCGGCGTGAGCGCAAGGGAAGCGATCGCGATAAGGAAAAGTGCGTGCAAGGTGCGGTAATTCATAGGTTGGCTTATATAACGCATTGAGTCAAAGTTGTCAACTGTTAGGATTCCGGTTTGAAGCCACTTAACTTTGCGGTCCCCGAGAGGGAATGTTTGCGATTCTCATCTGATTGTCCGAGATTGCTCAGAAGCATGAAAAGATCCAGTTTTAGCGCCAAAATAGCCGCGGCACTCGGGTTCGTGGTTTCTCCTAGGGGTACGCTCCTATCTCGGTTCTTTGCCCTGCGGCCCCGAATGGGAGTGATGGGCTATGGTGATCTTGCGGCATTCTCGAAAGCCTTCAAGGCCCGATTCCAAAGGACTCCGAGCAGTTTTCTGCCAGCCAGGAAGGGAAGGTAAATGCCCGCGCCGATCCCGCGCCTTTCTCTGCCTGTCGACGCGCTTCTCCCTGAGGTGCTCGCCAGCCTCGAGCGTTTCCCGTCGGCCGTCGTCCAGGCTTCGCCTGGATCGGGCAAGACGACGCGCCTGCCGCCAGCCCTGCTTTCGCGCATGCCTCCAGGTAAAGAAGTCCTCGTACTCGAGCCCCGGAGACTTGCGGCGAAACTCGCCGCGCGCCGCGTGGCTGAAGAAATGGGCGAGGAGCTGGGCGGGCTCGTCGGCTATCAGTTCCGCTTCGAGAACCGAACGGGGCCGGCGACTCGCCTCAAGTTCCTGACCGAAGGCATGCTGATGCGGCGGATGCTCTCGGACCAGCGACTGGACAAAGTGGGTGCAGTCGTGCTCGACGAGTTTCACGAGCGCCATTTGCACGGCGACGTCGCGCTCGCGTATTTGCGGCATCTTCAGTCCACCCATCGGCCCGATCTCAAGATTGTCGTGATGTCCGCGACGCTCGAGGCAGCGACTCTCGCCGCGTATCTCGGCGGCGCCAAAGGTGAGTGTCCGATCTTCCGCATCGACACCCGCCTTCATCCCATCGAGATTCGGCATCTTTCGGGCCCGCCCGCCAAGCGGTTGGACGCGCTCGTTCGCGACGCCGTCACGCAAGCTGTGTGCGAAGAGGAAGGCGACGTGCTGGTCTTCCTGCCCGGGATGGGCGATATCCGACGTGCCTCCGAAGTACTTCAGGAACTCGGGCGCTCGCGCTCGCTCAAGATCCTTCCGCTCCACGGCGAGCTGACGCGTGAGGAACAGGACGAAGCTGTCTCTCCTTCCAAGAGCCGAAAAATCATCCTCGCCACGAACGTCGCAGAAACTTCGCTCACCATCGAAGGTGTCCGGATCGTCGTCGACGGCGGCCTCCATCGCCAGGCTTCCTACTCCTGGTGGTCGGGCGTGCCGCAGTTGAAGACAAAACCTATCAGCCGGGCCTCCGCCATCCAGCGTGCGGGCCGAGCCGGTCGCACCGCACCCGGCATTTGCATGCGCCTCTATACGCTCGGGGATTTCTCCGCCCGCGCGCCCTACGAGACGCCGGAGATCGGCCGCGCGGATCTCGCGCAGACCGTGCTAGAGCTGAAGCGCCTGGAGGTCAGAAAACTCACGGAATTTCCCTGGTTCGAAGCCCCTCCCGAGGCGTCGCTTGAGGCGTCCGAATCCTTGCTCCTGCGTCTGAGCGCGCTTCGGTCGGACGAGGGCGGTACGCATCTGACCGAGATCGGCCGGCGAATGGCGGAAATCCCGACCCATCCGCGGCTCGGGCGCCTATTGATCGAGGCTTCGAAGCGTGGGTGTCTGGAGGAAGCGAGCCTGCTCGCCGCTTTGATCAGCGAAGGAGAGCTCCAGGGATTGGACGCGCTTCAGGCTCTCCGCGCGCCTGGTGGAGCCCGCGATGAGCGGATCCGCCGCGCGAAATCCCATCTTCTCGCGAGCTTCTCCGGCCCCCGGGGAGTTTCTCCGAAAGCCGATCCGCGAGCGCTCGAGTTCTGCGTGTTGACTGGCTTTCCGGATCGCGTCGCGCGCAAACGCGTCTTGGCCGGCGGCGAAGCGCTCTTGGGCGCCGAAGTCGAGGTGCTCTTTTCCACCGGCGGGTCGGCGCGCGCCGAGAACTCGGGGGTGATTCGAGATCACGAGGTTTTCGTCGCGCTCGAAGTGCAGGAGCGGCAGCGGCCGGGCCAGTCCCGTCCGCAAACTCATCTCGAGTGCGTTTGCCCGATCGAGCTCGACTGGCTGCTCGAGCTCGAAGGGCCCGGAATTCAAGAGACCGAGGAAATCACCTGGGACCCCCAGAGGAAACGCGTCGTCGCCAGCTCCCGTCTCCTCTACGACTCACTCGTCCTGACCGAATCGAATTCCCAGCCGGCGGATTTCCGTCAGGCCGCGCGAGTACTCTCCAAGGCCGCGCTCGGAATTGATCTCGCTCAAGCGGCCGAGCGGCCGCTTCCGGATCTCGTCCATGCTCTCGCCCAGGAGGCAGGCGAAGAAGCGTCAATTGCGGTCGAGAGTGTTCTGGCGCGCATCCAGTTGCTTTCAATCCACGCGCCGGAACTGGAGTTGCCTGCTGTGGACGCGCGCATCCTTGTCAGTTGGATCGAACGCGCGCTCGAAGGCCGGATGACACTTGCTGAAACGGCGGATCTCGATTGGTCTCAGGAGCTCTTGGTCGGACTCGAGCCCGTGGCTCGTGCGAAGCTCGATCAATGGTTTCCTGGCCAGATCGAGCTATCGAAGTACCGGAAGTTGAAGATTCACTATAGCCTTTCTCAGCCCCCATGGGTCGAAAGCCGGCTGCAGGATTTCTTTGGATTGAAAGCTGGGCCCTCAATCGGCGGGGGAAGAGTCGCATTGACGCTGCATTTACTGGCTCCCAATCACCGCGCCGTTCAGGTCACTCGCGATCTCTCGGGGTTCTGGGAACGCACTTATCCAGAAATCCGCAAGGAGCTCAGTCGCAAATACCCCCGGCACCCTTGGCCCGACGATCCCGGAAACTCTACACCGCCGATTCCGAAGCGGTAAAATCCGCTCTTTTTTAAACGTTGGTGGAATTTCGTGCTACGGTCGCCGGGAATGGTCAAAGGGATTTCTAATTTTGAGACGATCCTTTCCTCTCTACCCGACTACATTTTTGAAGTCGCTGGAGATGGCTCGATCCTTTACATCAATCGCAGCCAGACCTACGGCGACGTCCGAGGGCGCACGATCTTCGAATTCCTGTTGCCGGAGTATCACGAGGCCGCAAAGCAGGCGATCCAGGTTGTGCTGCGAACTGGAAGTCCCGCCGAGTTCCGCAACCGCGGAGCCGGCCCGAAAGGCGCTGGGATTCGGGTCTACCAAAACCGCATCTGCCTACTGAAGCGCGAACGGGGCAATCCGACGGTTTTGTTTTCCGCCACTGATGTCACCGCGTTCATGCGCTTCGAGTCCCAGCTCGACGAGAGCAAGCAGCGCTTGAACTTCGTTCTTGAGTCCAATCAGATCGGCACCTGGGAATACGATCTCAATTCGAACGCGCTCTTCTGGGACGAGCAGATGTATGCGCTTCACGGAGTAACTCGCCAGCAGTACTCGAACGCGCAGGACGCCTGGGCGTTCACCACTCCGAAGGACGAACAGGACCGGTCCCAGGCCCTGGGATTCGATGCGATGAAAGTCGGGAAGGATCTGGACCACGTCTCGCGAGTGGTCTGGCCCACCGGCGAGACCCGCCATATCCGATCCCGGGGGAGGATGGCCCGCGTGACTGAGACGCCGCCCCGTTTCGTCGGGATCTGCTGGGACGTCACGCGCGAGACGCGGCTCCAGGATGAGCTTGAGATTCAGAAGCTCAAAGCAATTCACGCCGCGAAGATGGCCACGCTTGGTGAGATGGCCGGTGGAATCTCGCATGAGATCAACAATCCGCTGATGATCATCCAAGGTTACGGCTCGCATCTGAAGGAGCTCGCGCTCTCCGGCACTCGCATGGCGCCCGACAAACTTCTGGTTTACGCCGAGAAATTCATGACCACGACCGCGCGCATCGCCACGATCATCCGTGGGCTGAAAAGTTTCGCGCGCATCTCAACGAACGATCCTTTCACGACCGTCCCGATCGGGCAGATCGTGGCCGATACGATGACGCTTTGCCGGTCGCGCCTCCAAAGCATGGCGATCCTTGCCGAGATCGTCGTGCCCGTAAATTTCGACGTCCAGTGCCGGCCAGTGGCGATCTCGCAGGCGCTCCTCAATTTGATTGGAAATTCGGCTGACGCGATTCACGGCCTGGAAGAGCGCTGGGTACGTATCCAAGCCGAACGGGATCCAGCGAAGAACCAGCTAATCCTAACCGTCACCGACTCGGGTCGCGGGATCGTTTCCCAAGTGGCTGAGAAGATTATGGAGCCGTTCTACACGACCAAGCCCCAGGGCGAAGGAGTCGGCCTCGGGCTATCCATCAGCGCGGGGCTAGTCGAATCGCACGGAGGTCGCCTCTATCTCGACTGCGCGAGCCCGAATACGCGTTTTGTGATCGAGCTTCCACTGAAGCAGGATCACGATAGGGGAATGTAGAGGCCGAGCTAAGGGGCGACAACGCCCCAGACCCAGGCCCCTTCGTGAAGCGCCTTGCCGGTAAGCCCGAAGAACTTCGCTGCCATGCCAGGTGGAAGCCGCACACAACCGTGTGAGGCGGCATAACCCGGTAGGGAGCCAATGTGCATACCAAAGTCCTCGCCGCCAAAACGCTGGAAGTAGGGCATCGGCGAGTTGTAGAGAGTCGAAGTGTGGGAGCGCTCGACATCCGTGATTCTCCAGCGGCCAGTTTGGGTGCGATGTCCGCTCTTGCCGGTGGAGACCTGGCTGGTCGCGACCTTCTCCGGTTCCGGAAGCGCGCGGGGCTCGAAGTCGTCCGCATTCAGGAAATCCGTGAACTGCTCGCGAGCTT
The DNA here is from genome assembly GCA_043757905.1 of Oligoflexia bacterium. Taxonomy (GTDB): domain Bacteria; phylum Bdellovibrionota; class UBA1018; order UBA1018; family UBA1018; genus JAYVOO01. The sequence goes on along the minus strand of JAYVOO010000091.1, from coordinate 529 downwards.
CGGAGGTCAGGGCATCGTGCTTGAGTTGCGCCCAGATTGTTAGATTGGGATCGTTTGCATCCAGGCGGTATCGGTAGAGCGTGACTTCCTGGCGCGAGAGATCGACTTTATAGACTAGGTCGCCTGGGCGAGGTTGGCCGTCTAGACGGTAGTGCGGGAGCCCCTGGAGTTTATCGAAGAAGGTGATCTTCTGATTCGTGCCGGCGGTCGCCATAAGCTGGATGTTCGCTTTGCTCGCGTCCTTTTCTTTCATTTTGCCGTCTGGGGTGACCCAGCGTTTTTTATTTTGGCTCCAGACCTGCGGCATCGAGTCTCCCGCCTTGGCCCAGCGGAGCGGCGGAAGGCTTGCCTCAAGCTCTGCGGAATCCGGGAAGACGGAAAGGCTGAATGGCGCGAGGTTGAAGCGTTCGGGAGAGGCGGCAACCCTTTCTTCAGCGCCGGCATGAAGAGCCCCGGTCGCTATCAGCGCGCTCGCGAGGAGGGCTTTCGCCTGATTTCCCACGTGCCCGATGCGTCCCGGGCGCCGGGC
>JAYVOO010000090.1:0-2459 GCA_043757905.1 Oligoflexia bacterium | reverse complement strand
AGCGCGCTGACTTGTTGATGTATTTTTTGTAGGCCTTGTGGCGGACCTGCCGATCGACTTTGACGACGATCGTCTTCTGCATCTTGTCGCTGACCACGACACCGGTCACGATCTTGCGCTTATGAAGCGCGATCGTCATGTCAGCGGCCGAAGCAACTGCGCTGACAGGTGCGGCGGCCTTGGGGGCGGCAGGTGCTTTTTGGGGTGCCTTTTTTTCGGTAGCCATAACTTCTCCTCGTACTCGTATTCGCTTATGTGAACTCTGAATTAAGCTTTGGCTTTCGCCTCAACGGCCTTACCACTCTTGGTCAACAACGTCTTGATGCGCGCGACCTGCTTGCGCATCTTCCAAAGGCTGGCGGTGTCAGTCAGCTGACCGGTGACCTGCTTCATCCGAGTCTGGAAAAGTTGGCTCTCAACTTCACGGATCCGGGTGCTCAGCTCATCGTTCGTCAGATTTTTGAGCTCTTTTAATTGTTTCGTTGCCACGGTTACTTCCTTTTATAATCTCGGCCAGCCCTGAAGGCTGGCCTGGTCGTCTTTTACAGCTTTGCCTTGGCGGCAGCTGCGGATTTTTCGTCGGCCTTGGCCTTTTTCTGGACTTTGACGGCCTTCGCCGCGAGCGTGGCCACTTGAGCGAGCTTTTCGGTGGTACGGCTGATCGCCTTGCACTTCAGCGGCAGCTTGTTGTTCGCGAGACGGAGTGCCTCGAAAGCCTCAGACTGTGGAATCCCTTCCATTTCGAAAATGATCCGGCCTGGCTTGATCACGGCTGCCCACTCCTCCACGTTCCCCTTACCGGAGCCCATGCGAGTTTCTGCTGCCTTCTTGGTGATCGGCTTGTTCGGGAAAATACGAACCCAGATCTGTCCGCCACGCTTCACATAACGGGTCATGGCGACGCGTGAGGCTTCGATCTGGCGGGAAGTGATTCTTCCGCATTCGGTTGCCTGGAGGCCGAACGTACCGAAGAAGAGCGTGCCGCCGCGATCGGCCTTGCCACGCATCTTGCCCTTCTGGACTTTCCGCCAAATGACTCTTTTTGGTGCTAACATTGTCCCTTATCCTCTTAGCTCTGAGCCTGAAGCGCTTTAGCTTCCTGGGCGGCCTGCTTCTTCAGCGTTGGCATCTCGCCGTGGTAAACCCAAGCCTTGACGCCGATGAGGCCGTACGTGGTGCGGGCTTCCGCGGTACCGTAATCGATGTTCGCGCGAAGGGTGTGTAGTGGCACGCTGTCTTCGCTGTACCACTCGGTACGCGCGATTTCAGCGCCGCCGAGACGACCGGACACGCGGATCTTAATGCCCTTGATCCCCTGCTTGAAAGCAGCGGTCATGCACTTCTTCATTGCGCGGCGGAATGCCACGCGCTTTTCTAGCTGGGAGGCCACGTTCTCGGCGATCAGAGTCGCGTTGGCTTCGGGCTTCTTCACTTCGATGATGTTCAGGAATACTTCGTTCTTGGAGAGCTTTTGGACGTCGGCCTTGATGCCTTCGACTCCAGCGCCCTTCTTGCCGATCACGATTCCGGGACGGGCAGTGTGAACATTGATCTTCACTTTGCTCGCCGCGCGCTCGATCTCAATCCGTGCGATTCCAGCGCTATACAGCTTCTTCTTGAGATAGTCGCGAAGCTTGATGTCTTCATGAAGGAGCTTGGCGTAGTCCTTCTTGGCGAACCAGCGGCTGTCCCAGGTCCGGGTGATCCCAATGCGAAATCCGATCGGATTAACTTTCTGACCCATTTTCTTTCCTTACCGTTCGGCGAGCGTCACGAAAACGTGGCTCGTATGCTTGTTAATCCGGAACGCAGAACCCTTGGCGCGAGGGCGAAACCGCTTGAGGATCGTGCCCTTCCCGACGAGGATCGTCTTCACGAAGAGCGTGTCGACATCAACAGTGCCCTTTTGATCTGCGTTTGCGACCGCGCTCTTGATGAGCTTGGCCACGACACCCGCCGTGCGCTTGCGAGGAGAGAACTTGAGGTACGTGAGTGCCTCATTGATTCCCTTGCCGCGAACTTCATCCACGATGAGGCCCATCTTGCGGGGAGTGATTCTGACGAAACTGAGCTTTGCTGTGACTTCCATAGCTATCTCCCGATCCCTTAAGCCTTAGGCGCGGCAGGTGCCGCGGCTGGCTTCGCGCCCGCTGCTGGTTTCGCGCCGCCACCGGCTGGTGCGCCACCGCCGCCAGCAGGTGCTGCTTCAGCGCCCGCCTTCTTGTCGGCTGGTGTATGACCATGGAACGTCCGGGTAGGCGAAAATTCACCTAGCTTATGGCCGACCATGTTTTCGGTCACGTAGACCGGAATGAACTTCTTGCCATTATGAACCGCGAACGTCAGTCCCACGAAATCGGGAAGAACGGTCGAACGGCGGGACCAGGTCTTGATGACCTTGCGATCTTGGGTCTGGCGAGAGGTTGCAACCTTCTTAGCCAGATGATCGTCGATAAACG
>JAYVOO010000089.1:0-2461 GCA_043757905.1 Oligoflexia bacterium | reverse complement strand
ATCGGCTCAGAGAGTGGAATGTTGCCGCCGCCCCCCGCGTCGGGATCAGTCTGTCCCGTGACGACGGGAGCGCCGCTCGCGGACGGCGCAGGGTGCTTGTCCGAGATCGGGGGAATGGCGGATTGTTTCGGTACGCAGCCCGAAGCGAGCGAGATGACGACGATCGCGCTTAAGGGCGCAATGCGGTACTTCATTGGCGTTGCGACCTCGATGCTGTCGTGACCGGTGGAGCGGTTTTCGTCGGAGGGATGCCGCTGCCAAGCAGTGCGCGGAATTCGCGAGTCGGTACTGCCCCGAAATGGCCCCCGTGAGGCGAGAGCGCGGCGTGCTGGGCGAGGTTATAAAAGCGGTTCGTGGTCCAGTCGCTGGGCCGATTCAGCGGATCGTCGATCGATGCCTCAATTTGAACGGTAGCCTTGGATCGGCCTTTCAGCTGCGAAAGCCAGTAGCCGAGGTCCGAGCGCGTGGCGTCGTCTAAAAAGTCGCTGCCACGCGGGGAGATCGTGCTCAGCGCTGGGCGCAAACGCAGGTTCTGGCGCCACTTGGCTAGCTCGGCTGAATCGGTTGGATAGACGTTCTTCAGTCCCCATTGATCTGCGTAAGCTTTGACCGACCTTCCGGCCGGGGTCTTGAAGCCGGTATGAGCGAAAATCGCCTTAGCGTCGACCAACACGCGCGGATCGAGACTCTCTGGCCGGCCCGAGAAAACGATGTTCAACCCGGCCTTAACCGGCATCGAGTCGGCATAGTCGCGATCCCATGCTTCTTGAGTATCTTTCAGGTAACCGTCGAGAGCGCCGATTGCACGGCCAAAGTGAAGAGGCGGACTGACCGCCGTGACCGAAGACGATTCCTCAGTAAAGATCGGGTGCGCGCTCATGGAGTCCTTTGCGGCGACCACACCCGCGAGGAAGCCGCCGTAGCTGTTTCCTTCGAGATGGTACGAGGAGATGCGGTTGGGGTTGATCGAGTCGAGCGCGGCCCGGATGAGTCGAAGGGTCACGTCGGCTTCGGCGGGGATATCGAGAGGCTGCGTTCTCACGCCGGCCTTGATGTACTCGAGCGAAAGCGGCGAAGGGATGCTGATCACATGAAAGCCCCGGCGGATGAAGAGCTCTTCGACGGCGACCGACGTAGCGCTCAGGCCGGTGGCGAAAGTGCCGGGAAGGATGAAAACGATTGGATGCTTATGATCGCCGAAGAGCGCGGGAGGAACGAGCCAGCTTTCGAGCTTCAGGCCTTTGGGGCTGGAGACCGCGGTGTCATGCACATAGATCGACTGGGACTTCGGCACGCTTCGCAGAGCGGCGTGGATACCACCCCAAAGTGAGGCCGCGAATGGATTTTTGGTAAAGGTTGAAGCGTCTGCTTTGAAGTGTGCTGCTTCGTCGGCTCCGAAGGCATAGGCTTTTGCAAGCGGCTCGCGCGCGTCGAGGTGCATCGCCCCGGCAAGCGTCATGTAGGCGATCGTGGCCGCGGTCAGAACTTTGTGCATGACGCCCAGGCGCGGGCGCTCGTTCAAGCCTCCGGCCTGGGCTTGAAGGGAGAAGAGTTGAGCGGTGAGCATGATCCAGGCGCAATTTTTGAATAATCTATGTTGAAGCGACATGACGGACCCTCTACGGATAAGTAACAAGCATTGTAGTAGGGTGATTTCTAGCTATTATGACGCGTCATGTCAAACTGAATCGCAAAGCGTTGCCGAGACAGAAAATGCCTTTTAGTTCCCGATGCCTACCGGCTGGCTACGAATGCTATGGAGAGCTTCAACGGTGGAGACTCCGGGTTTGTACCGGAAGTCCTTTTGAAAGCGTTCATCAGAAATGACCGTCGGAAAACGGAAGTAATCCAGCAGATGTTTCGGGAACTTCAAGCCGAATTTCTGCATAAGCCCCACCGCGGGATAGCCCAGGAAGTGGGGAATCGGCAGCGGCGTGCCGCCGGCGAGCCGGATTGCGTGGGAGAACGGGATCACGCCCTCGCCCGCCACATTATAGACGCCGCCTTGATCGCTCTCGAGCGAAAGCTCGAAGGCTTGCGCGAGATCGTCCTCGTGGATGAACTGCTGGAGCGGGTCGTAGCCGAGGAGAAACGGGCAGCGCTTGGCGCGCAGGATCTTCGAAATCGTGTTGTTGATCTTCGGGCCGATGATATTCACCGGGCGCATGATCACCGTGCGAATGTCGCGGTGGCGAAGCAGGAAGGCGGTCGAGACGTTATCGAGCTCGACGGCGTCCGAGAGCTCCGGGAAAGTCTGGCTCGCGCGCAGTGGGTCGTCCTCGGTGATGTAAAGGTGATTGTGCTGGTGCGCCCCGTAGACGTGAAACGTGCTGACGACGATGATGTTCTTGACCGAGTACTTGAGCGCAAGGTCGAGCAGACTTCGGGTGCCGAGTACGTTCAGGTTAAAGCGCGCGCTGTCGCGCACGTCCGCCGTCACCGGCACGCGGCCGAGGTGCAG
>JAYVOO010000088.1:0-2462 GCA_043757905.1 Oligoflexia bacterium | reverse complement strand
TTGGGTATCCATGCCAATCGTGCTGGCTTCGCCGAAAGGAGCGAGCCCCATGACTTTCCCGGCCGAACGACTGGAATTGAATATGAGCTCGGCCGATTTTTCGTAGAGCGTGCCAGTGCCCTTGCTGAAGTGATGCTCAGGCCAAGCAGTACTTCTCTCGAAGCGTTGCCAGAAGCGCCGAACGCAGCGTACGTCGCGTCCGTTCTGCAGGAAGATCGAGCACTCCTCGAGCTCCTCGCCCTCGGAGCCTTCGGGGCAGTGATCCGGATCGGCCGGATCCAGGTGGCGGCGTCGCGAGCCCGCGCCGTCTAGAACGAGAATCACTGACTTCTCGAACGGTGATAACATTGTCGCCGCGCTCGCGTGACTCAGATGATGCGTGACGTACCGGAGCTCCGGGTTAAAGCGGCGCGCAAATCGCGCCAAGCCACGCGACTCGAGGTAAGGATAAAAAGGAAAGCGGTCATTCAGGCCGTCTTCGAATTCGGAGGCCGAGCGCACGTCGCGATTCTCCGCGATGCTGAGCGGTCCGGCGAGCTCAGCGCTTGCCACTGCGCCTTGCAGAGCGGCAAGGGCTTGCTCGGGCCAGGCCCCCGAGGCTTTTTTGCGGCTGATGCGCTCGGTGAGTACCAGCTCGATGTCGGGACCCGCCGAGGTCGCTCGAACTAGGCAGGCGGAAGAGCTGAAAAGCGTTTTTCCAAGGCCAAGGTAAGCCATTTCAGTTATGCTGCTCCAGTGAAAGAATATCCGACGGTAGTGGACCCAGACGTCTGCCAGGTGAGCATCGATCTACTTCGCGATCGCGTCAGCGCTTTCCTAACCCGCGAGATGAAGTCGACGCGCATCTGGTTCGCTGATCATATCGTGCCCTTTCCCACAGATACCACCGATCAGGAAACTGTCGATGTCGTTTTGTTCGGCGGTTTTCTTCGACGTTTTCTCGAGAGCGGCAACTGGACCGCGAAATCGCTTCGATTCTGGGTTTTGTCGACTCGGGTAAAAAAAGTTATGGTGACGCAGCTTGGATTCCCGGAAGAGTCCGTGGGGGTGATCTCGCGCGAGGCGATCTATCCGGTGCCGGCGCGGACCGAGCCACTGCCGAATCCCGACGAACCCTTCACGCTGGTTTTCGCGGGCCGAATCTCGGCTTTGAAGAATATCGAAATGTTTCTCCGGACGGCTAGCTCACTTCAGATGGACCACGGCCTCCCTGTGGGCGTGACGTTAGTCGGGAACTTCGATGCGGACTACCTACCCGACTACGGCAGACGGAACGACCCGAGTTTCGCAGACCATATTCACGAAGTCGTCAGCGAGCTGAAGTGGACCTCGCCGCCGGTCTTTCTCGACAAGATGAAGCCCACAAAGTGGCTCGAGCATCCTTTCACGCGGCCCATGATTGTCAGCTTCTCCACCTACGTCTGCGAGGATTTCGGCGTCTCGATCGCGCAGGGGCAGTGCCAGGGCTGGCCCGCGATCGTCTCGGACTGGGGCGGCCATCGGGACATCGGCGGGACGAACGTGATCAAGGTGCCACCGCTCTTGATTGGCCATTCCCACGAAAAAGGAGAAGTGATCGGTTCAAAGGCCCGCTGCACGGCCAACTGGATCGTCCATGCCCTCAGAAACTCGCTCCGGCACGGGGTGACGGGCTCCTTCGACGCGCCTCCGGAGCCTCGGCCTATTGTCTTGCGGCTCGAGGAGGTGGACTCGCTCCGGCGCGGCGCACTTTTCAAGCTCGGCCCGGAACTGCAGCTGATCTACCGCGAGAACCTGGCGGTTTTCGCCGAATCTCACTTGGGCAAGATGTTTTTCGACCAATACCGCTCGATCTTCTCCGGGACGGACGAAGGCGCGCCTACGGTGGTGCTTGTCAATGATCTGCAGACTACGCCCCAGCCTGGCGCGCGCTTCATGCCCGAGGTCCTGAATCTCTACGTAGAGAAGGCAAAGGCCAATGGCGAGAAAGTGATCTTCTTGCGCATGCTGGATCTCTGCGACGCGAGCTCGGTTTGGTTTCTCATGCGCGCCGGAAAAATGATCATCCCTTTCTGCGCAGCTTCCATCGTTCCGATGCTCCAGTTCCTCATCAACGGGCTCGAGATCGCGGCACCCATTCACGTGATCGCCCACGGCGAGCCGGAAGGGGCCGACTCGAAAGAGCATGAGCGGATCCGAGCTCTTCTCAGATCGCGCGACCGGTTGGATGTTTTTCGTCCCGACCGGGGATCGCCCGGACGTCTGAATGAGTTTGCGGTCGAGTTCGCCGATGCGCAGCGAGCTGATTGAGCTGAAGCTCCGGCAAGAGGAGCTCAAGCGGCTGGGCCGTCTGCAGTGTCGCGTAGTGTCCGGCTCAATGGAGCCGCTCATTCGCGTGGGTGAGCTGATCCAGGTTGAGCCGATCGAGTCGATCGACCGGATCAAGCGTTTCGACATCTTAGTCTTTTTGGGGACCGAGGGGT
>JAYVOO010000087.1:0-2468 GCA_043757905.1 Oligoflexia bacterium | reverse complement strand
CGACAAGCGGCGCATTCCCAGGCTCTTTTTCCGTGTCCTATTCCGGGCAACCCGCGGGTCTTCCGCAGCCTATGACCTTCTATGCCCAGACGTACAGCTTCATGGCTCAGGTGGTTTACGTCATGGCCTTCGAGAAGGCTTACACTTTTGACCAGGTCACCCAGCCGCAGCGCTGCACCACGACTTCCGCGTCTCCTGTTCCGGAGAATTGCCAGGAAGGGCATGTGACGAGCGTCCTGTTCGGCGCATGTGCCGCGGCATATACCGGGATGTGCTCGGCAGTGCCGCTGAACACGAACCAGAATTTGAACGGAACGGCGGGCGCGATCTCCTACATGACGGTCTCGGTAGGAGTCTGCGAAGGTGGCACTACGCAGTACTATTCTCCGTCTCCCACGACTGTAGCCGGTGATGCCTCCACAGGCTGGTTGTCGAGCTATACGGATCGTCCGGGCAGTTACAAGTTCACCGCGCTGACCAACGTGGTTCCGTCCAATATCGCCGCGAAGACGCAGCTGATCAGTGGCGGCAGCGTGACGGGCATCGGCCTTCACAAAGACGGGCTGGCGAACGGGGCGCTCAAGACTTTCTCTCTCAACTTCTCTAACCTGACCTTGCTCGGGAACTCGCCAGCCTGTACAAATTGAGTTAGTGATCCTTTTTCGCAAACTCTCACTCCTGCTTCTCGTGCTCTTGGCCACTCATTCCGCCTGGGCGGCGCGCGCGCGTATCGTGAAGGATGCAGGACTTTATCAGAGGAATGAGAAGGGCGTGCGGAGCGTTGGGAAGGTGTTGGGGGAGTCCGAAGTGGATGTCCTGCGCACAAGCGAGAACGGCAAATGGGTTGAGATCCAGCAAGGCGATCTGCGCGGCTGGATCGCGGCCGACCGAGTGAGCACGGCCGAGGCCGGAAGCGGGGACGAGCCCAAGGCGTGGCCGAAGCGCCCGGAGTCGGGCGAGGCTTCCGGGATGGCGTTCGAGCCGTCAATCGCCTATCAGGCGGACGTCGGACTCGGGCTGGGTGGCGGGCTTTTCTATCGATCGCTTTCGAAATCCCATAGCGGGCCTGACGTGGGAGCCGAAGTGCAGTACTTCGCTTTTCATTTCGCGAAACCCATCGAATACGAGCTCATCTTCCGGTACTGGATCGGCATCACGTCAATCATGCTCGGATCGGAAGTTTATCTGTCGGGGCGGAGTCTGTTGGGCATCGTCACTGACTCGACGCTCTCGATAGCGCCGGGATTTGGCCTACAGATGGGCCTGCCGGTCTCTAGAACCACTCTGATTCGCGCGGGCATTCGCTATCGGCTGGCCAGCGATTCGGATCTGACTTTCAGCGCAGGACTCGGCTTCCTGCTCTGAAGTCCCTCCCGACACCCGTCTAAATCTTAGACAGTTTCGCACTTTCTGCCTGCGATTCAGCGCTTCCGAGGGCGGTCAGGAGTTTGCATTCTATCCAGGTTCAATGCACAAGAAACATTCGAACGACCTGATCACCCTCGTGGGTATCACCTTAGCGACTCTGTACGGATCACGGCTGCTGATCCGGCAGGACCTTCATCCCGCGCGCGCCATGCGCCAGCTGATCGCAGAGCTCGCGCCCTTATCCGCCTCCGTGCAGAACCACCGCTTCGCTCAACTCGCGCCCGAGCCTGAAGCCGCGCCGGTCGCCGTGCGCGCTCCCGCCCGCCAGACTGCGAACGGACCGCTCGGGTCAGATGCCGCCCGTCTCCTCATTCAGACTGAATTCTCGCTGACCGATTCCGATGCAGGCATGATCCATTATTCCGAGGCCTCAGGTCATGCTTTCGTGAGTCGCGCGCTCGCGAGCGGGGATCGGGTCGAAGCGCTCGTGAAAGTGAACGATCCGGTGATCACCAGGATCGTTGAGGTCCCGCATGGCCCAGGTGCCTGGACCCTCTTCAGTCCCGGCGGCGAGACTGGAGTGGTCTTGAGCAATAAGCCGGGCGAAACTTCCTACCTTTTCAGCTTGGGCAACGCGCCGGTGCGGCCGATTGAGTTCGTCCTCTCGAGCACCGACTACGTCACGGAAGAGCCGCAGTTCTCCAAGAGCGGCCAGTATCTCGTCGTCTGGACTTCGAGCCGCGGCCTGATTCATCTCGTCGAATCGCGCACGGGGAAAGTGCGCAAGTTGAACGAGGCGCATACCTTTTCCGATAAGCTGATCTCGATGGTTTTCTCACCCGACGACAGCCATCTCGTCGCTTCCGCCGAAGGCGAGGCGGGTATCGTGATGATCTTCGACCTTGAGGACTCCAACAAGGACAAGAGCATCGAGCTTTCGGGGATGTCTCGGCCCGTGCTTCTCGGTTTCTCGGGCGACGCGGGAGCGTACGAGGTCCAGGTCGCGCAGAAAGACGAGGCGGGCGCACGTCGGCCGGCAAGCCAACGCGCGGACAGTATCCGGGTCGACCTCAAGACCGGTTCGATCGTCACGCCCTGAT
>JAYVOO010000086.1:0-9120 GCA_043757905.1 Oligoflexia bacterium | reverse complement strand
GCGTGCAAGAAAAGCCTGGTAGGCTTCCAGAGACTTCTGCGCGGGAGTGAGGTCGCGCGAAATGTTCGTCGGAGCGTCGTTATGATAGGACTTCGCCGCGCGGAACATGGCGTAGCCGACCTTGGCATGTTTCGGATGGAGATCGCGGAAGACTTCGTAGGATGCGGCAGCCTCAGCGAACGAGTCCTGAAGGAAGTAGACGTCAGCGAGTTTCAACTGCGCCTCGACCGAGTAGCTCGAGTACGGGAACTTGTTCTTGATGACTCGAAGTTTCTCGGTCGCCATCTGGTAGTGGTCGCTCTTGATGTCCTCTTCCGCTTCCTTGAAGAGAGCGGCGGGATCATTTTCATCGATATCCTTGCCGGAACAACCGGAGGCGCCTAGAGCGATCAGAACTGCTAGAATTCCCCAACGTTTCATACTCGCGCATCCTCCCATAACAGCAGTTTGGACTCAACCCCAGAAGGGGAGGACTTACTAAAGGCTGAGCAGGCTCGCCACCGGAATCCACCCGATCGCGTCCTGAGAATAGCGGATCTGCCGCCAGATCGTGCCGCCCTCGCCGGTAGTCGCGCCTTCGAGCTGACGGACCTTCACGCCCGCAGGGAGCTTCTCGAGCTCCTGAAACTTGGCGCCGGGCCCGCTTCGCACCGTCTCGGCCTGGAGCAGGACCGCGGCCGGAACCGAGGCAGCGCTGGTCTCCACCCAGTACATCCCGCTTACGATCAAAAGGCCCAGGCTGCAGATGAGCGCCGAGGGATTGAGAAAGGTCGCGCGAAGCCGCGAGGTCTTGCGGTAGATGCGGATCCAAAAGGCCGCGAGAATGAGCACCGCGACTCCGAGCGCGCCGCGCACTTCTTCGATCGAGACCCGGCTGGCCAGAGACTCTGTCCAAGTCGACGCGGGGTCGAGTTTGTCCATGCCGCCGATCTGCTGGGCGAGCGCGGTCTGGCTGAGCCGGAGGTTGTTCTGAATATCGGGATGGTGTTGCTCGAGGAGATTCGCTTTTTCGAGGTAAGCCACTGCTTTGCCCGAGTCGCCTATTTTGGAGTAAATCGTCCCGAGATCATAAAAATACGCTGCGTCATCGGATGGGTTGGCTTTCAAGAGTTGCAGGGCGTCGGCGTACTTGCCCGCTTCAAAAAGAGTTCGGGCGCCTTGCCAATCTGCGTTTTGAGCATGGGCGCTCGCAACGGAGAGCATCAATCCGACAGGTAAAAGTGAGAGGATGAGGCGGAGGATTCCCATGTACCTTCTAAGGATAGCGGGGTCTCGAACGCTTGCAACAAAAATAAGCTCGTGATATCAAAGGGAAACTGTCTTTTATTCTGATGAGGAAAATCTGCGTATGACCGTTTCCAAGGAGCTGTTTTCTTCAGCGCGTTTCAAAGCGGCGAAGGCTGAGCTTCTTGCGTCGATTGCCGAGGCGTCGTCGAAAGTCCGTGACGTCAAACCGGGCGCGTCGTCGCCCGAGATCAAGCAAGCTTACCTCGCCGAGATCCAAGAATTTCAAAAGGACCGGGGCCGCGATCTCTACTTCCCGTATCTCTCCTCCGGAATCGGTTCGGGCCCATTCATCGAGTTAGCCGATGGCAGCGTGAAGATGGACCTCATCACGGGCATCGGCATCAATTTTTTCGGCCACTCGCACCCTGAGCTGATGGGCGAAATGGTTCATTCACTCACCTCGGACGTGATGCAGGGCAATCTTCAGCCCGGTGTCGAGGCGCGCGAGATCCTGAGCGCCGTTGTCGCGCGCGCGAAGATCGGCTCGCGCCTGAAGCACGGTTGGCTTCTCTGCAGCGGCACGATGTCCAACGAGATCGCGCTCAAGATCATCCGGCAGAAGAAATTCCCGGCGACGAAGATCCTCGCGTTCAAGGACGGCTTTCACGGCCGCTCGACGGCTATGCAGGAGTTCACCGATATTCCGGGCTACCGGCAAGGCCAGCCGGTTTACGGGGAAGTCGAATATCTGCCGTTTTACGACGCAAAAGCAGGACTCGAGGCAAGCATCCACGCGACCTTGTCGGTGATGCGCGAGCATCTCGCGCGCTACCCCGACAAGTTTGCGGCTCTTCTGATGGAGCCTGTGCAGGGCGAGGGTGGCTTCACGGTGGGCCCGAAAGAGTTTTATGTCCGCGTCTTCGAAGAATGCCGCAAGGCCAAGCTCGCCGTCTGGTTGGACGAGGTCCAGTCCTTCGGGCGCACGGGCGAGTACTTCGCGTTCCAGAAGCTTGGTATCGGCGAGTACGTCGACGTCGTGACGATCGGCAAGATGCTGCACGCTTGCATGGTGCTCTACACTGAGGAGTTCAACCCGAAGCCGGGCCTGGTGGCCGGAACCTTTAGCGGTTCCGCAGCCGCGCTCCGTACTGGGCGCCGCGTGCTCGAGTTGCTCGAGGAAGGCGGTTTTCTCGGGCCCGAGGGCCGCATCGAGAAACTCTCCGCGCGCTTCGTCTCGAACCTCAAGACGCTTTCGGAAGGAAGCTGCAAGGGTGGCATCGGCGAGATCCGCGCGATCGGCGGCATGATCGCGTTCGCGCCGTTCGATGGGACGATGGAAAGCGTGAAGAGCGTGCTCATGAAACTCTTCGATCTGGGCGTCGTCGCGTTTTACTGCGGCCATGGTCCGTACCTGGTCCGCATGCTGCCGCCTCTGGGCGCGATGAGCGAGGCGGACGTGGATCTGGCCTGCTCTTACATTGAAAAAGCCCTTCTGGAGGCCAAGAAATGAAACACTTCATGGACGAAGCCAAAAAGTTGATCTCGATCAACTCAATGACTTCCAACGGAAACGAGGAGCTCGCGAATTTCGTCGCCGGGCTCTTGAACGACCGCGGACTTAAGACAACGCTTCAACCCGTCACGCACTCGCTCGAGAACGTCTCCAAGCGCCAGTTCAACGTGATCGGCATCATGGGGGATCCCCTGGTCGACAAGAAGATCCGCACGGGTCTGCTGCTCAACACGCACCTCGACACCGTCAGCCCCGGGTTGGTCGAGAATTGGACGGAAACCGGAGGAAATCCCTTCGTCGCCACTGTCAAGGACGGGAAGATCTACGGGCTCGGTTCGGCCGATGTGAAGCTCGACTTCTTGTGCAAGCTGCACGCAGTCGCGCGCTTCCGCGAGCGCAAGCTGAAGATGCCGGTTTATCTCGTCGGCACCTGCGGCGAGGAGATGGGGATGTTCGGGGCAAAGTACCTGATCAAGTCCATGGCGCTTAATCCCAAGTTCGTCGTTGTCGGTGAACCTTCCGAGCTCAAAGTCGTGTACGCGCACAAGTGCATGAGCATCTTCCGCGCGTCCATCGGATACCAGCAGGTGGAGCGGGACGCGCGCGGATTCAACCGCCGCATCAGCTTCCACTCGTTTGGAAAGTCCGCCCATGGCTCGTACCCGAAGCTTGGGGTCAACGCGATTCAGGCGGCGCTCGATTTTCTGCAGCTCGCGGCCGACAATGGCTTTGACATCCGTTACACGAGCTTCGACGGCGGCGACACGATCAACAAAGTACCCGATCGCGCGCTCTTCAACTTCTACCTGACCTCGCACCAGTTCGAGGATTTCAAACGTTTCTTCCGCGAAGTCGTGAAGAGCGAGCCAGGCGAAGGCTCGTTCAAAGTCGAGTTGGGTGGCCTGGGCGAGACGGGCGTACGTTTCCTGCCCGACGCGACCTTCCCTTGCCTTCAGGAGATTTCAGCCTTTTTCCGCACGATCGAGCGCGATTTCGAGAAGGTGACTGATCCATCTTACGATCCCGCGCATTCGACGGTCAACTGCGGGATGCTCAAGCAGCATCCGGGCCGGATCGACTGCCACTACGACCTACGCATTCTGCCGGACCTGCTTGCGGAAGAGATCGAGAAACACATCCAAGCAGGCGTCGCCAAGATCGCCATGAGCTACCCGAGCCTGAACGTCTCGGTCGTGCGCGAGCGGATCAATCCGGGCCTGAACATGACGCTCGATCACGAGCTCGTAAAAGTCTGCGCCGAGGCGATGAAAGCCTCGGGCTTAGAACCCGCGTTCTCCAAAAAGGCGACCTCGACCGAGGCCGCGCAGTACTTCCGCGCGGGCTATGAGTCCGTGGTCTTCGGACCGGGTCGCTCTCACGGCAACTCTCACAGTCCGAACGAGCACAACATTCTCGACCACTTGGAAAAGGCGACAAACTTTTACGAGAAGCTGATCGAGCGGGTTTGTCTATGATCCTGCTCCGTGAAATCCAGGAGAAAGATATCGACGCGCTCGAGCGCTTCGCGCAGATCCCGGGTTTCATCAACCTTCCGAACGACCGTGACTTGCTTAAGGAGAAGATCCAGCGCGCGACCGCCTCTTTTGCCGGCCAGGTGAAGGAAAAGGGTGAGTCCAAATTCATCTTCGTGGCCGAAGACACGAAAACCCGCCACGTGCTGGGCACCTCGATGATCGCGGGCCAGCACGGCACGGCCGACTCCCCGCACTTCTATTTCGAGGTCGGGAGCGAGGAGAAGTTCTCGGAGACGATCAATACCGGCTTCATCCACGGCACGCTTAAGCTCAAGTACGATACCGACGGGCCGTCCGAGATCGGCGGACTGGTGCTCGATCCCCAGCACCGCAACTCCGACGCGCGCATCGGCCGGCAGCTGAGCTTCGTGCGTTTTCTTTTCGTAGGCCTCAACAAGGCGCGCTTCAAGCGCAAGATCCTTGCCGAGCTGCTGCCGCCCTTGAACAAGAAGGGCCAGTCGCCGCTCTGGGAGGCCGTTGGCCGCCGCTTCACGAACATGGATTACTGGGAAGCCGACCATCTTTGCCAAAAGAACAAGGAGTTCATCTTCTCGCTCTTCCCATCGGGCAAGATTTACACGACTTTTCTGCCGGCCGAGGCGCGAAACTCCATTGGCAAGGTCGGGAAAGAGACTGAACCCGTCCTGCACATGCTCAAGAAAATCGGCTTTGAATACAAGAATCAGGTTGACCCTTTCGACGGAGGCCCGCACCTCTGGGCTGACATCGATCAGATTCTACCGGTCCAGAAGCTGAGAACAGTACGGCTCGACCCGCCAGCCAGTCGCGCGGGCGGCGGTGACGAGCTTTCCGGCCTCCTGGCTCCCGTGACGCAGAAACCGGGCGAGTTCAGAGCCATCGCGGTCCACACCGCGCCCAGCGATAGCGGGGGGCTGACGCTTCCGCTCGCGGAGATGGAAGAGGTCCAGTCGCAGCTCGGGATTTCCGCAGGTGATTCCGTCGTGTTTATGCCTTATTATTGAGGCATGAGCGCTCAAACCCCTTCCCACTTCAAATTCAAGTTCAAGCCCCTCGGAAACTTCATCGACGGGCAGTTCTCGTTGCCCTCGGATCCGAACGGTTCCTGGTCGGACAAGAGCCCGGCCGATCTGAACGACGAGCTCGGCACGGTCGTCTATTCCTACGCGTCGGTCGACGAATCGGTTCGCGCGGCGCGCGGCGCTTTCAACTCCTGGCGGAAGAAGCCTTTCGCCGAGCGCGCCGAGCTTCTGAAAAAATACCAGGCCGCGCTCAAGCGTCGCGAAGAGGAGTTCGTCGAGCTGATCGGGCGCGAGGTGGGCAAGCCGTACTGGGAAGCCAAGACAGAGGTCTCGGCGATGACCAACAAGGTCGACATCACGCTGAGCGAAAGCATGAGGCTGGTCGCCGATCTCGATGTGCCGAACATCCTGGAGAACACCCATGGCGCCACCCGCTACCGTGCGCTCGGCGTGATGGCCGTTGTTGGGCCCTTCAATTTTCCCGGGCATCTGCCTAACGGCCACATCGTGCCCGCGCTCGCTACCGGAAACACAGTCATCTTCAAGCCCTCTGAGAAGACGCCACTCGTCGGTCAGTTGATCGCCGAATGCTTTCAGGAGGCTGGCTTCCCAAAAGGTGTTTTCAACCTGATTCAAGGCGAGAAAGAAGTCGGCCGCAGGCTTTGTGTGCATGAGGGCGTGGACGGCGTACTCTTTACCGGGTCCTACGAGGTCGGCACGCGCATCAAGCAAGATACGCTTCAGCAGCATTGGAAACTCCTGGCACTTGAGATGGGCGGCAAGAATTCCGCGATTGTCTGGGACGACGCCGATCTGGATGTCGCCATCCACGAAACGCTTGTCGGATGTTACCTGACTGCGGGCCAGCGTTGCAGCGCCACGAGCCGGATCCTCGTGCACAAGAGCGTCTTGCCCCAGTTCCTCGAGCGCTTTCATGCGCGCGCCAAGGCTTTTAAGATCGGGCATCCTGCCGACAACCCGTTCATGGGACCGCTCGTCGAATCTGGCTCGGTCGATCGCTACATGAAGTTCCTGGGCATCGCACAGCGCGAAGGCGCTGAGATCATCATGAGAGGAAAGGCGCTCGAGCTCGATCGCCCAGGCAACTACGTCGCGCCCTCAATCTGTCTGGTGAAAGACAACTCGGTCGAGGCCGCGAAGAAAAGCATTTACCAGCAGACGGAAGTCTTCGGGCCGAACGCCGCCATTCTGAGTGTAGAAGACCTGGACGAGGCCGTCGCGCTCGCGAATGTCACCCAGTACGGCTTGGTCGCGAGCGTTTTTTCCCGCTCGCGCGAGACTTACGAACACTGTCTGGACGGACTTCAAATGGGACTCGTCAACTGGAACAAGTCGACAGTCGGAGCCTCCTCGCGCCTGCCATTCGGTGGACTGAAGAAGAGCGGCAATCATTTCCCGACCGCTCTCACGTCCACACTTTATTGCACGGCGCCCGTCGCGTCGCTCGAAGTCGCCGAGCCTAAGCTGGGATCTCCTTTCCCTGGGCTGAACTGGAGTTGAGAGGTCGCGAACGAGTAAGGGCGTCGCGCAGGTTTCGACTGGGTTCAAAACTGAGCTCGAAGACGCTGGGAGTGAGCCAAGTAATTGCAGTGACCTTGCACTGAAAGGGGAAAGTGTTCACGCTCTTGATTATACGTTGGGAGTTGGCGGTCTGCAGCTGTGTCTTGGCCGACTTTTGAAAGCTAAGCGAATTCACGCTCCAGCAAGTACGGGAAGTGGTGCTGTTCCTAGCACGCGCTCGAATGGAGCTAGTCTGAGGTTCTCGGAGCAGGGAGGAATGGCGCGCGCACGCCTTCGGAGATAATTGGAGCGCCCTGAGTATTGGACTTGGGTTTTGTGCCGGTGTCCGTGTTGGTCGTGGGTAGGATTGGAAGCGGAGCAGGTTTGAAGATGACGGGGCTATTGACTGTGGGCACTTCGGGCAGCACTCCGCCTGGCGTGTTCGCAGGGGTTCTCGTGTCCGCCGTAGCTCCGGTTCCTGCGTTTCCGAACGAAATTGTTCCCGGACCCTTGGTCTCTCTCGGAAGGAGGGTTTCAGGCGGCTTAGATTCGGGGGTGAGCGAGATACCGAGATTGCCCCGGGGAGCCTTCTCCGGCACTTCGATATTCTCAGTGCCCGCGCTCAAATTCCCGGCTGGACGGTGAGGTTCAGGCTTCACCGGGTCCGAACTTGAAATGTGGCCAGGCGACTCCGCCGCGGCAGGCGGCGGTTTCGAATCGCTTGCGGCGGGCGGCGGATTCGCGATCAGGAAGTTCTTGTCCATCACTTCGTTCATGAGTTTCGGCGGGATCTTCTGAGGCTGAAGCGTTTGCGCGACGTCGCGGGCGGCATCTTTGGGATGGTCATGGCCCGCAATGCTCACGCCGAAGCCGCCTTGGATCAGCGCGGTCGAGCCGCGAGCGGTGTCTTTCACTTCGATCGAGCCGCTCTGGCAGTAGTATTCGGTGTTGCTCTGGCCATTCATGCCCTGAAACACTGCAACGACGAATTGCGTTCCGCGCACGCCCATCGTGCTGGTTTTGGTTCGAATGCGAAATGAGCGGGCGCCATCCGTGCGGTGCTTGACGAAAGCCTTCAGGCGGCCGGAGTCTAGGCCGAGTTCCACCTGGTCGTTCTCCTTGGCTGCAGTCAGGCGAAGATGAGCGAACGCCCCCAGGTCAACGACCGAGCTATCCGCCAGCATGAGCTTCACATAGCCGTCTTTGCCAGTTCGTACTTCGGCCCCTTCATCCAGCGACATGAGCGGAGTCAGGGGCTTCGAGATTTGCTCGCCGAATGAAACGCGGGCGTCGCCAACGACCTCGACGACTCGCGCCGCTCCGGGCTGGGCTAAGGCCATGCCCGGGATGAGGGGCGACAGCATCGTAAGTGTGAGCGCTCGAAGTACAACAGCCTGTAGTTTTCTCGTCATTTTTACCTCGTTCTGGGAGAGATTCATTTTACCAGTAAGGAAGTGTGACGGATAATGAGCCATGGCAGACTCAGTCTTTGGGGGCACAGTGCTTTGAAGTTTACCGTCTTAATTTCGCTGGTTCTCCTGACCTCCCTAGGGTTGGTTTCTCCGACCGATGCTGGCGAGAAGGAGGACGAGTCCGAGATCCTTTATGCCCAATGCCGAATCGCCGCGCTCGAAGGAAAGGGCGAAAGGGCATTGGAGTTGGCAATCCAGGCCTTTCGGCTGAACGCCCTGAATCTCAAGGCAGGCGAGTTGCTGCTCGAGAGCGCGCGCGGCCTCAAAAGAAGCGATATTCTTGCGGTCTATTCACCGCAGGTGGGAGCGGCGAAGAAGCGCCGCGCCCGCTCCGAGCTCGTGGGCCGGCAGCTCGAGATCGCGCAAAAGGAGATTCGGGCCGGTAAACTGGAGCTTGCGTCGCGTAGGCTCCTTTACGTGGAAAGCCAAACCGGCGCACTGGGTGAAAATGGGGCGGAAGTCATCGGTGAGGCGCGTCTCAGACTTGGGATGGGATATCTCGAGACTCTGGAGACCGAGCTCGCACTCTCGAACCTGAGGTCCGCAGGTAAGGAGTTCGGCCAGCAGGCTGCCTTTCTCACGGGAAATCTTTTCTCGCAGCGCGGATATCCGGGCGAGGCGGTTGGAGCCTACCTGAGCGCGGCCGAAAGGAACTGGCCGAATTTCAATGCACCACTCGCGGAGACCTCAAGCCGAGCCGCGGCAGCGCTGAACACGTTTAGTTTGAGTCTGCAGGGCTACCTGAGCCAGTCTTCCGATAGTAACCCGTTCGGGCTTCCAGAGGGGCAGCTTACGCTGACTGGCGGCACCGAGAACCGGGCGCTGCTCACTACAGCCGGCGCTTTCGCGGC
>JAYVOO010000085.1:0-2484 GCA_043757905.1 Oligoflexia bacterium | reverse complement strand
GCTTTCAGGCGAAATACCTCGGCAAGCGCTACTCCTTCGGTTATCCCGCCTGCCCGAGACTGGATGACCAAGCGGCGATCTGGAAACTGCTCCGGCCCGAGGAGATCGGAGTGCAACTCACGGACGGCTTCATGATGGATCCGGAATCAAGCGTATCGGCGATCGTCTTCCACCATCCGGCGGCGACTTATTTCTCGGTAGGCACGGGCGGCGGAGACGAAGCCGGGACAGTCGGCGGGACATCGGGAGGGGGCTTTGATGACAACAGGCAATGAGAGGACCACGGGGATCGGAAGCCTTCCGCATCACAACGTCGACTCCGCGATCGAGTTCGCGTTCCGCTTCGGCATCCCTTATCTCCCGCAGATTCCCATTCGCAATCCTTGGGAATTCATGATCGCGCAGGCGCTCGAGAGTCTGCCCGGCCTTCAAGTCGAGAAGGACGGCCAGACTCGTCTGGACCCCGATGTCTGGGCCTCGCGCGCGCACGCACTCGACCTGAAGCTCGAGCGCGCGTTCGCCGAATCTACCGATCCGCGCGCCTTCGAGGAGTTCGAGCCCTCGAGCGGCTCGTCGAGCTGCTGGCAACCTTTTCTCTTCGAGCTCGCCGAACGCGGCCTCACCCGCGCGAAAGTTCAGATCGCCGGACCCATGACGGTGCAATGGGCCCTCACCCTTCGGGACGGCTCGCCGGCCGAGCGCCTGCCGGGCCTCTCGGCGCAGCTTTACCGCATGGTTCTCGCGCGCGCGCTCGCGATGGCCAGGAAGCTCAAGGCCCAAGGGGTCAAGCCTCTCTTATTTATCGACGAGCCCGGTCTGTACGGGCTCACGCTAGCGAGCCCTAAGCAGCTGCTTGGCCTCCAGGAACTTCGGCTCATGATCGAGGCGCTTCGCAAGGAAGCCGTAGAGGTCGGCCTCCACTGCTGCAGCAACACCGAGTGGGACGCCATACTGGAGCTCAATTTGAATTATCTCTCGATCGATTCGTCGCTCTCGCTGGGCACGCTCCTGTCCCCACGCCACGTGGCGAAGCTTGACGCGTTTCTGGCCTCGGGTGGCAAGCTCTCGCTGGGTGTGATCAACACGCGCGAGTCGGCTGCGCGTGCCGAGCCTGCGGAACTTTTCTTTAACCTGCTGAGAACATTTGAGACCGAAGGCGCGCTCGAACCAGGCCGAGTCCAGAAGTGTCTGAGCGAAGCGCTCTACACGCCGGCGTGTGGCTTAGCATTTCATCCTGCAGCCCAGGCCGAGTCGATCCTGGCCCGGCTGAACGAGTTCGCTCGCTTCTGCGAGACGCAGCTTCCACCCGAGGTCTCCTCCTCTTGAGCGCCGCCCCGCAAGCCAGCCTGCTGATCCCCGCCAAGTCCTCGTCGCACGCGATCGAAGCCACGGTCACGGAAGCGCATCGTTATCTACTTTCATGTTTCGGCGCGGGCAACTTTGAGATCCTGATCGTGCCAACGACGGTACGACAGGGCGTGGACGCCGATCCTTCCGCGCAATTGGCCGGCGAAGTCGCCGCGCGGTACCCGCTCTCCGAGGTGCGCGTCGTTCCGCATTTTGAGCCGATCGGGAAGGGCGCGGCCCTCCGCACCGGATTTCTGGCCTCCCGGGGGCAGTGGATTTTATTTACTGACGGAGACCTGCCCTACGAGCTCGAGTTCTTCAGTCGCGCGGCCGCAAAGCTCCAAGACGGGTTTTCGCTCGTGACCGGGAACCGCCGGCTGATGACGAGCTTCTTCCACGTTCCTGTCGATCTGCTCAGGCTCGCCTACAAACGCCATCGCCTGGGGCTGCTTTTCAATCGCGTGGTGCGGTGGCTGCTGCCGATCGGCACGACCGACACGCAGGCCGGAATCAAAGCGATGACCCGAGAGCTTGCGGACCACGCCTTTCGCCTGCAGCGGTCACCTGGTTTTTTCTTCGACCTCGAGCTTTTTCTTACGGCCCGCGGACAAGGCTTGGCCCAGACCGAGCTTCCCGTGCGACTGCACCTCCGGAGCGAGAAGAGCACAGTGCGCATCTTGAAAGAGGCGTTTCGCGCGCTCTACTGGCTCGCCGCGATTACGTGGGCAGAAGCGCGCGGCCACTATGGCCGGCCTCCGCGCCGCGTCTCGGCCGCGCAGTATCCGGCGACCCACATGGGCACGAGAGTTTTTCTTTGGCTGCGCTGGTCCCTGACCCCGTACGCCCGCATGGCATCGGCACTTCCCATGACGGGCCGGATCCTCGACATCGGTTCGGGCCACGGGCTCTTCTCGATTTACCTTGCCCAGGAATCGCCAGCCCGGAAAGTCGTCGGTCTGGATCACGACAGCGCGCGCGTTCGGCTTGCGCGCCTGGCCGGCGCCCAAATCCCCAACCTGAGCTTCACTGACGGAAACCTGCTCGAAGGAAATATCACGGGCGAGCTGCAGGGACCTTGGCGAGGCATCGCACTCATTGACGTGCTTCACTACTTGCCGGAAGCAGAGCAAAAACGGG
>JAYVOO010000084.1:0-2488 GCA_043757905.1 Oligoflexia bacterium | reverse complement strand
TCCTGCGCCTCAAGAACATGAAATTCTCGACCGCTCGCTTCGAGTTGACCCAGCCATCGATCGAGACGCTTCACAAGGTCAAGGAGATGATCGCCGCGATTCCCGTCGCAAAGGTCGTGGTCGAAGGCCATACGGATTCTGTGGGCGGCGAGCAAAAGAACCTCGCGCTCTCCGAAAAACGCGCGGAAACGGTCAAGAAATATCTCGTCACCGAGAACTCGGTCCCCGCCGATAAAGTTGAGGCTCAGGGCTTCGGTTATCAGCGCCCGCTAGTAACAAACAAAACGGCTGCAGGCCGCGCGACGAACCGCCGCGTCGACGTGATCATCGAGTCCGACACGCAGCTCTAAAAAGCCGCAGTTTTACTCACTCTTGAAAGCCCGGCTTGCTCATGCAAGCCGGGCTTTTTTTTCTACAGTACGGACTGCTTGCCTCGATCAGCGCTCGCGCTGAACCTTCGGGAGCGTGACCACGAAGCGCGTGTTTGGCGCGGCGGAGTCCAGCCAGAGCCTGCCACCATGGCTTGCGGCGATTCCGGAGCTGATGCTGAGTCCAAGGCCGGTGCCCTGATTCTCCTGCTTAGTTGTGAAGAATGGCTGCATGATCCGTTCGCGAAGCTCCTGGGGGATGCCGGCCCCGCTATCGGTGACCGCGACCGAGAGCTCCGTACCTTCGTCGAGGATTTCGATCCGGATCCAGCGGTCTTTCAGGGGGATGACGGCGTCGTGGGCGTTGTTCAAGAGGTTGAGAAGAACCTGACTGAGCTGGACGGATCTGCACTCGAGCTCGAGTAATCGATCGAAAAGCGTTTGCTGAATCTCGATCGAATGCACCTTGAAGCGCTCGTGGCAAAGCGAGAGCGTATCCTCGAGGATTGTCTCGATACGTGCAGGCACGAATGGATCCCCGTCTGTCTCGCGCGCGAAAGTGCGCAGGCCTCGGACGATCCGCGAGATGCGTTTCGTGGTGCCCTCGATACTGCGGGCGATCTCGGTCATCTGCGCCGGATTAGTCTGCCCATGGCGAATCATCAAGCCCAGCTGCTCGGAGCGTCCTTGGATGATCGCAAGCGGGTTGTTGATCTCGTGCGCGAGACCCGCTGCCATTTCGCCGAGCGCGGCTAGTTTCGAAGAAGCGATCATCTTGACCTGTTGGCTTTCCAGAAGCTGGCGCGTGCGATCACGCTCGATCGCGATCCCCATCAGTCGGGTCGCCACCTCCACGAGTTCGAGATGGCGGGGCAGGGGTTCTTTCGGTTCCTTCCAGCACATGCTGACCGTTCCGATGACTTGGTTGTCGCGGGAGAAGACCGGCGTCGACCAGGCCGCCTTGATCCCGTAGGAAAGGATCCACTCGCGAAACGAGCCCCAACAGGAGTCATCCTTTTCGATGTCTATGGAGACAATTTGCTTTCCGAGGAACGCGGCCGCGCCGCAGGATCCGGCGGTTGGCCCGATCGGGCAACCGTGCACCACTTGCGTGAAGCTCGCCGGGAAGCTGGGCGCGGCCCCGACCATGAGCTTGCCGTCCTCGATGAGATAGATTGTGCTTAAGGCGCCCGGAGCCTGCTCTTCGACTAACTGGACGATGCGGCTCAAAGTGTCGGAGAGGGGAAGGTCCTTGAGCATGAGCTCGAGCACTTCCTTCTGCTTCCTGAGCAGGTCCTCGGCCGCTTTCTGCTCGGTGACGTCCTCGAGAACCGTGA
The DNA here is from genome assembly GCA_043757905.1 of Oligoflexia bacterium. Taxonomy (GTDB): domain Bacteria; phylum Bdellovibrionota; class UBA1018; order UBA1018; family UBA1018; genus JAYVOO01. The sequence continues at coordinate 783 of JAYVOO010000084.1, read as the reverse complement.
CGAACGCCTCGAGCTCGCCAGCGGGGTTCCAGACCCCATTGACGAGAATGCGGATCCACAGCAGATGTCCCTGCTTGTGTAAGTAGCGTTTCCGGGCGTCGAGTGATCGACGTCTACCGCTCTTGAACTCGTCGATCCAAGCCAGAGCCTGAGTGCTCTCCTCGGGATGGCTCAGCTGCAAGAAGTTTTTCTGCGAAAGCTCCTCGCTCGTGTAGCCAAAGATCTCGCAGAACTTCTGATTAACCTGCAGATAGCGGCCGTCGAGCGACGACATCGCGATCGCCGTTCGCGCGCTGTTGTAGATCTGCTCGAGTTCCTTGAAGCTGCTTTCCGTAGTCATTGTTTGAGACCAGCATTCTCGGAGGGCTGGCGGAAGTCAAGTGGTCTGGACGCAGATGCTGTTTGTCATTCCATGGATTCACATGCATGTTTTCAGGCATGACTGAGGCGAAGCGACCGCGTGATCCACTGCACGGCAAAACACTCGAGATGATTCTCACCGAACTCGTGGAGCACTACGGGTGGGACGGACTGGCTCGGAGGATCGACATCAACTGTTTCAAGATCGATCCGAGCATGAAATCGAGCCTGACTTTTCTGCGCCGGAACTCCTGGGCCCGGGACCCGGTCGAGGCGCTTTATCGAGAGTATAAAGCCTTGGAGTTAGAGCCCTAGCAAATTGAGGAACTGCGGGGCAAGCGTCGGAGGATTCGTGTTTGCCTGCTGCTGCGTGATGTATTCCTCGCTGACCGACTCGTCCCAGAGCTCCTTGAAGTACTCGCC
>JAYVOO010000083.1:0-9189 GCA_043757905.1 Oligoflexia bacterium | reverse complement strand
ATACGATCCAGTACCTCGCGTCGATCGCGGAGGAAGTCGGCTATAAGGCCTGCGGCTATCTCTGGCTGCATGGCAAGGAGCGGCTCACGCGCGCGCTCGAGGCACGCGAGCTCCAGCAAAAACTGGGTTGGAAAGTCGAGGCTTGGGACGTGCCCGAGCTCAGGCGCCGCGTGCCCTTCATCGACAAAACGGACGATATCGCGGGCGCGCTCTTTGCGCCCGGCGACGGGCTCGTCAACTCCAACCTCTTGAAAAATCATCTGCGCGCGGGCGCGCGGGCTGCTGGCGCGCGCTTCGTGGACCGCACGCTGCTTCGCGGCTCGGCGCCTCGGGCCGGAGGGGGGCTCACGCTCGAGTGCGAGCGTTTTCCCGTTGCCCAATCTCATGACGATAAGCTCGCTGTTTACGAAGGCAAAGCGGCGCCCGGCGCGGGTGTGGCGGAGCAGTTCGAGGCGCGCATCGTAATCAACTGCGCGGGCGCGTGGGCCGGGGAGGTCGCTCGCAGGCTGGGCTACGATTCTCCCGCCTACCCGGTTCGCCGACAGGTTTCGGTTTTCGATTGCCGCGAAGTAGACCTGAGCCCCTACGGCATGATCGTCGATACGACAGGCGTCTATTTTCATGCCGAAGCGACGAACGGGCTGGCGGGATTCGCGCCCCCGGACGAGCCCCGGGGCATCAACTACCATTATGACGGCGAAGAGTTCTTCATGGAGCGGATCTGGAGCGCGCTCTATGAGCGTTCCACTGGCTTCGAGAAGCTTAAGCACTTAACGGGCTGGTCCGGGCAGTACGAGGTTTCGCCCGACGAGTGCGCGATCATCGGGCGGGTCGAGAGCGGCGACGCCGGGAAGTCAGGCGCGGTTTACGAAGCGCACTCGTTCTCCGGCCACGGGGTCATGCATTGTTATTCGGCCGGCCGCGCGCTCGCGGAGCTCATCACGCACGGGCGATTCGAAACACTCGACGCATCTCAACTCTCGGGCTCGCGCTTCGCGGCGGGACGCGAAGTGCGCGAGGGGCTTGTGATCTAGAACTTACGGGCCTCAGTCTGTCCGCCAGTGCGGCGAATAAGCGGTATCCAATAGCGCGGAAAAGCAGGGGTTTAAGTGAGCCCCCAGAGCTGGAAGTAAATCACGAGAATTAAGGAGTAAACTCCCTAGATCTTTAACTCGTTGCGTCACATATTCTGCGGGTTATGAGCTCCAGTTTAAGCAGCCTTTGTATAACCCTGACGATCGCTGTGTCGACGGCCGCGTGGGGTGCGCCCGCCGTAGCAGCGCCCTATCTGAGCGGTCGTGACTACTGCCAACTCCACGCAGACCTTTTCTCCACCGAAAGCGGAGCCTGGGTTCAAGTGCCCGTCGATTATGCCAAACCTGACGGCGCGAAGACGGAAGTCTACTACCACTTTGTAGGAGTTTACGATCCGAAGAAGCCTACGGCAGCACTCTTTACCGGAGGCCCGGGACAAGCCTCTCACCTTCCAGTCGAAAGAATACCTCTCTTCGCAGATGCGGGCTTCAACCTCTTGACGTTCGATCAACGCGGAAATGCTTGTCCTCGACCAGCTAGCGAAAGCATCTACCTCTCTCCAGAATTCTACTCATCGGAATTCAACGCCAGAGATTTTGAGGCCGTAAGAAAGCAGGTCGGAATTGACAAGGTAGCAGTGTGGGGCGGCTCTTATGGGAGCGTGCCCGCTACCATTTATGCCTCAATATTTCCTGAACATTCAGAGACCATCATCTTAGAAGGCGTGACCTACGATGTTATGGCTGGACTCTTTTCTGAACGGCATCTTGCATACAGCATCATCCAAAAGCTCGTCGATGGCCTTGATCCTGCCGTCTTGACTACTGTTCAATTTGGTGCGGTGGATTGGAAAGTACGCGAACACCCGGACGCCGTGGTCATTGCGGAGTTTGAGGCTTATCCCGAGCCCAAGGCTTTGTCGTCGGTGGAGCTTTCGGCGCTGACCGAGCGCTATGGAGGTTATACTGGGGCCGCAAGGGCTATCGGCGGCGTGAGTGAGGGTTTTATTCGGCAGAATGCTCGCAGGGCGGTACGGGTGCGCACGCAGACGGCGAGGCGACCGCTTCGCTTAAGCTGAAATCGGGGATGGACTACTATTAGATAGTATGTAATATTAGATAGTAGGACGCATCGGATCTTCTTTCAGACTCAGATCTTCTCGAAGAAGCTCGATGTACGTGGCGGGGACACCCTCTTGCGTCGGATCGAGGAAGAAATCCTGAAAAATCTCGAAGCCGGCGCAACCATCGCTGGAACAGGTGGCGTTAGGAAGCTCCGTATCGAGGATCCGAGTCGCGGAAAGGGCAAGCGGGGCGGTTACCGAGTACTTTATTTGGATCTTCCCGATTGCCACGAAACCTTTCTGATTACCTTTTACGGTAAGGACGAGGCTGATGATTTGTCTAGCGAGGGCAAGAAACAGGTCGCCCGAGTTGTCGCGGCAATCAAGACAGAGGAATAGCGAATTACGAAGGTAGGCACTAATTATGGCGAAGAAAACTGGCGTAGAACAAGAACTGATCGCAGGACTTCAAGAAGTGCTCGATCACAAGAGGGGCACGAAGAAACTGTCTGGGCGCCGGCGGGAGCTACCAGCCCCCGCTCCGGGGTGGAGTGCTCGGCAAATCAAGCGCTTCCGAGAAGAGACTATGCGAATGAGCCAAACGGAGTTTGCAGCGCTCCTAAACGTGAAACCACCGACAGTAAGGGCCTGGGAGCAAGGGTTGAATATCCCGTCGGGCGCTACAGCTCGACTGCTCCAAGCCTTTGAAGCTGATCCAACCCTGGTAGAAAAGCTGACCGCTTGATGTGCAAGATCCTTCACGGACTCATCATCCCCTTGCTGTCAGTTTTGATCCAAGCCCCGGGCGCGTTAGCCGCTGCTGAGCAAAGCTTCCGCGAAGAGTCTTCCGTAGCATTGGAAGGAACTTTGGAGGTCCAATCCTTCCCTGGGCCGCCCAACTACCAGAGCATCGACGAAGGAGATGAAGTCGAGCGAGGCCTGTACCTACGGCTGGAGCGACCGATCGCAGTTTCGTCGAGCGAAGGCATCAAAACGGTGCGTATACTTCAACTTGCCGGACCACTTATGGAAAAGCACTTTCAGGAAGGCCGGAAGAGGCGAAGCGTTCAGGCCAGGGGTAAACTATTTCTCCGATTCAACGGGCACCAACACTCTCAGGTCCTTCTGGATGCCGACTCGATCGAGCCTGATGCCCGAGCGCTGCAATGACAGTGCGTCGCTTTGTGCATGCCAACGAGGGACCTAAGCATTCGGTGGTCTATTCGACCCCGGAGGGCCACCGCTTTCAGTTTATTGGCGGCACGAGGACCTGGCGCAACCAGAACCCAGGGAACATGGTTGTTGGAAAGGTCTCTAGGAGAAACGGCCTTATCGGCGCGGCAGGTGGATTCGCGGTTTTTCCAAGCTACGACGTCGGCCACGCTGCATTAGTCGATCTTCTTCAAAATGAAATGGGTATCCTAACGCTTGAGCGCATGATCAAGCGGTTCGCGCCCCCTCATCAGAATCAGACTGAGCGTTATCTACGCTTCTTGCTCAAGCAAATCGGCATCCCCGACCGCAAGAGAAAAGTAAACTCGCTTTCCAAAGCGCAATTTGAGCGTCTCTGGAAGGCGATTGAAAGGATGGAAAAATGGGAGGAAGGCCGGATTTTGGCGCTGCCACCGTTGAAGTCCATTTCGAAAGTACTCAAAAATAAAAAGGGAACCATCGTCGCGTACTACATCGATTCTGTGGGATGGATCGACAAGCCCCAGGCGATCACCCTCGCGAGGAGACGTGAGGTCGATGCGGTAGTTGCGTTATCGCGAAGCGGCAACCCATACCTTCGCACTAGGCCAGATGTTGTCGTCGAAAACAATCTCTCGGTACTCGGATAAGCGGGGTTTGAGACCTGCCCCGAGCTTCCAGGCAATGGCTTGCCGACCTAGTTTGCCGATGAGGAGCGGTCCGAAAAGGCCAGTCCGAGCATAAAGGCTCGCGGTTCGAGTGAAGGGGGCCCGCCGTTAGAGTAGAGTCAGTCATCCGGAGCCCCGAGGCCAATGATCCGCTTTGGCGGTACCGCATGGGTAGACATGAGTTCACGAATAGCATTGAAGACGATCTCGAATTGCGTGTCGTATCTGGACTCTAGGTCAGCGAGCTTCTTTTCGAGCTCATGGTTCGAATTTAGGACCTGACGGAGTTTCACGAAAGCCCTCATGATCGCGACGTTCACGTCAATGGCTCGATCACTATGAAGAACAGCAGAAAGCATGGAGACCCCTTGCTCCGTAAAGGCGAGGGGCGGCTTTCTACGGCCGCCCCGACCAGGCTTTGATATCGCAAATTGCGATATCAAAGTTTTAAATTCATGATTTGAAAGGGGAAACATAAAATCCGAAGGAAATCTTCGAAGGTTCCGCTTCACTTGCTCGTTTAATCGCATGGTGGGGACTTGGTAAAGATCAGCCAGATCAAAATCGAGCATCACTTTCTCCCCGCGGATCAGGTAGATTTTAGATTCGATCTCATTGGGACCTATTTCTTTTGATTGCATGCGCTTCGATTGAGCAGAGCTCGCGCCAAAGAAACAGGTGTAGGACATGTTCTGAAAAGTCGGGACTAATTGCAGGCAATGGTCAAAGCCCGCTCTCAAAAACGCCCTACTACTGGCTTAAATTCATGCGATTCAGAGGCCAACGGAAACTGGTGTTGGCCTTGTCGTCGTCGTATCCCCTACTGCGCCAGCTGAATTGCTGCCCCAGCAATTTATTGCGACTCCGTTTATGACTGCACAGCTATGCAGGTAGCCAGCACTCACTGCAGTCACTCCCGAACTCAATCCTGAAACGGGAGTTGGAATGTTTCGACTTTGGTTGCTGCCATCTCCCAACTCGTACGCAAAATTGCGACCCCAGCAATAAAGACTGCCGTTTTTTTTGAGAGCGCAGGAGTGCTCTGATCCCGTGCTAATCGCGATTACGCCGGACGTGAGCCCCGTTGCGGCCACAGCGGCCACGCTTGCGGTGGTTGTGCCGTTGCCCAGTTGTCCCTCTGAATTTGCACCCCAGCATTTGACTCCACCTAAATTGAGTAGAGCGCAGGCGTGGGTATTTCCGACGTCAATTTGAACAACGTTTTCGAGATCAGCTATCAAGGCCGGGGCAGAGCTGGCGAAATTTCCCCAGCACATAACTTTTCGATTCATCAACAGGGCACAGGTTGATTCACCACTCGCTTTGACATCGATGGCACCCGTTTCCAATCCGACTACGCTCACGGGAGTCAAGTGATTGCTGAAATCACCTGAGCCAACTTGCCCGAGTCTATTATATCCCCAACACTTGACGTCTCCGCCCACGAGTACCGCACAAGAGTGCGCGCCACCCAGTGAATATCGTGTGACCGAGCCGCCAATTCCAGAAACCGCGACGGGAGTACTTCGGCTGGTCGTGCTTCCATCGCCCAGCTGACCGGTGACATTGAAGCCTCGACAATAAAGAGATTTTCCTGGCAGCAATGCACACACATGTGTACCGCCATTTTGAATTTCTGAGGGAATGTCTATCAATCCTTGGACAGCCGTCGGGGAATGCCGTTCTGAACTGTCTCCTACACCTAGCTGAGTATAGGCGTTGGATCCCCAGCATTTAGCCAAGTTGTTTCCGTCGATACCACAGGTGTAACCCTCGTAGAGTCCTTTCGCTGAAACCGAGTAGGCAGAAGTTTCTATCCGGCAATTGGCACTGGGATAAGTTCCAGATAGGGTGCTGTTGGCGCAGCTGCGTGCTTGCGCCACACAAGTCTGGCCGTAAGAAACGCTTGAGTTTTGATAAGCAACTGTGAAGTCTCCCGACACGATCGTACGCCCATCGAGCAAGCACGACGCGGGGCCGCCAACCGTGCATCCGCCGTATTCAAAACTTCCGTCGAGTTCGCCATTCGTGCAGCTGCGTTGCTCAGAACTGCAGCTAGAGCCAAACGCGACGCTGGAGGACTGATAAGCCGTAGCTGCTTGCCCGCTGGCAATGGTACTACAATTGAAGAGGCAAGCCGCTGGTCCCCCAACGGCGCAGAGAGAATAGTCAAACGAACCAGAGAGAATCCCTTGGCTGCAGGTTAGCAGCTCCGACTGACAGGTCTGCCCAGAAGCGACCGTGGAGTTCCTGTAGGCCGCGACTGCAGCTCCTGTCTCAAGTGTCGATCCATTAAAAGTGCACGTCGTTTTGCCTCCAAGTAAGGCCTCAACAGCACTCTTTGATCAGCTCAACAGGGTAGCTCCAAGCAAGATGAGCAAAGCTATTGAGTAAAAAATTTTTAAACACTTTATATTGGGCATTATTAAAAATTATAGTTGTTCTGGCATATGTTTCAACCTCGAACATGCCTCATTTCGGACGGTTTGCCCTAGCTTCGCTTCTGGAGCGTGCGCAGATCAGCTGGCAATTAAAGTAATATTTGTCGTCCAGCGAATGGCCAAGATCGCTGAGTTCATTTGCGCATAGTCGTTTCATAAACGTCTCGCGTGTAAACCCCTCGGGGCCCTGCGGGGCGGTTTGGCGGGGTCCTTTTGACTCTCTGCTTCCAGAGCGACCCCGGTTGCGTCGGGCCATTACATAGAGACTGTTGAAATGACAGGATTTTGACGCTTGCGCCCCCGGCACCCCGCTTGCTTTAGCTTCGGTCAGGAGAAAATGACATATGGTAGGAGTAGCCGCAGTTTACGCAGTGACGATCATTCTTTGCGTGGTTCTCTTCGGAATCGCGTAAAATCTGGGGAGAGTGAAAGCACATTCAAATCTCTCTCCCCGCTTCGAATCCAGGCGCGAGCTTTCGCGCGAACGCTTTCCGCGCGCAATTGCCGCGCTCGAGGAGGGCGTCCGCCAGGGAGTCGCCCCCGGCATGGTCGCGGGTCTTTGGACCCGGGATTGCCCGCGGGAGATCTGGCTCGCCGCCGAAGGCCAGAGACGACTGTTGCCCACCGGGCAGGAGCTTTCCGTCGGTACCTTCTTCGACCTCGCATCACTCACCAAAGTTTGCGCGACGGCGCCACTCATCGCGCGGCTGATCGATCGCGGATGGTTGGGTTGGGATACGCCGCTTCAGGCTTTCTTCCCACAGGCACAGTTTCGCGACATCACCATCACTCACCTTCTGTCGCACACCGCGGGCTTCGTGGCCTGGGAGCCGTTCTACGAGCGGCTTCGAGAGTCTTTTGGCTTGCGGCCCGTCTGGAACGTTTCGATCGCTGAGCGCCAGCGTGAAGCGCGCAGGCTTGTGCTCGCGGCTCGGCCTGAGGCGAGGCCCGGTGAGCGCGCGCTCTATTCTGATCTTTCTTTTTTACTGCTCGGTTTCGTGATCGAGGAAGTCACCCGCACGCGTTTTGACCGAGCGGTGGCGAGGTTTCTCTGGAATCCGATGGGCAGCGCCATGAGATTCCAGGAAGTCCGGAGTGACGCCGCGGCTTTTCGGCCATCCAGCTCAGACGAAATCGCGGCAACCGAGGACTCGCGCTGGCGTGGGGGAATTCTGCAGGGGCAGGTTCACGACGACAACTGCTGGGCGATGGGCGGGTATGCCGGGCATGCCGGCGCGTTCGGACGGGCCGAAGATGTGCTCGGCTTCGTGGCCGCGCTTCATTCCGGGTTTCTCTCGGCGCCGACATTAGAGAGAATGTGGGCGCGCGTCCCCTTGCCTTCAGGCTGCGAGCGGACGGCCGGCTGGGACACGCCCTCGGGGGCGGGGCCCTCGTCTGGCGCGCGGTTTTCGTCCCGCAGCGTGGGCCACCTGGGCTTCACGGGGACCTCACTCTGGATTGACCGGGACGCCGGGCTGGCCGTGACCTTGCTCACGAACCGCGTGCATCTATCTCGCGAGAATATCCAGATCCGGGCCTTTCGGCCAATCTTTCACGATGCGATCCGCGATGACCTCGCTGCCGGCGCGCTCCGGGATTGACGGCTCGGGCGAAACTCTTCATCATCAAATCTCAATGCCAGAAATCAAGAACAGCCAGGAAAGTGGGAAGAAGATGCCGAGCTTTCGCGAGCTCAAGCATGTGCACGTGATCGGCGTCTGCGGAACGCTCATGGGGGCGTTCGCCGCATTTCTTAAGCGCGAAGGCATTGACGTCACCGGCAGCGATCAGAATGTCTATCCCCCGATGAGCGACGTGCTTCGCAACGCGGGTGTGCGGCTCTTCTCGGGATTCTCGGCCGACAACCTCGCCGCGATCCAGCCCGACCTCATCGTGATCGGCAATGTCATTGGTGCCACGAACGTCGAGGCCCAGGCTGCACTCGCGTCAGGGATCCCGTATTCGTCGCTACCCGAAGCGATGGAGCGGCTGCTCCTGCAGGACACAACCAACGTCGTCTTTTCCGGCACGCACGGCAAGACGACGTGCTCCTCGTTGATGGCCCATGTCCTTGTACATTGCGGAAAGGATCCGGGCTATTTCTTCGGTGGCGTCGCGCATGACCTGCCCCATAGTTTCCATGTTCCGAGCGCGGCTAGAGGCGGGGCATCCGTGCCCTTCGTGCTCGAGGGCGACGAGTACGACACGGCCTTCTGGGATAAGGTCCCGAAGTTCAATCATTACCTTCCCGATCACGCGATTCTGACTTCAGTCGAGTACGACCACGCCGATATCTATCCGGATTTCGATTCGGTCAAGCGCGCCTTCGCGGGCCTGATCGAGCGCATTCGCCCGGGCGGACATCTGATCGCGTGCCTGGATTTCCCGGAAGTGCGCACGCTCGTCGCGAAAAGCCAGGTGCCGGTGATCACTTATGGCGGGCCGCGAGTCACTGAGGCGCGCTTCATGCCGGCGGAGATCAATTCCGACAACGGACTCACGCGATTCAAGATCCTGGAGAACGGAAAATTCGTGGACGAAGTTACGATCCAGCTTCCAGGCCTGCACAACGTTTCAAACGCGCTGGCGGTCTGGATCGAGTCCCGCCAGCTGGGCTTGGACCCCGAACAGGTCCGGCGCGCGTTCGCGTCCTTCCGCGGCGTGAAGCGCCGGCAGGAAGTGCGTGGAGAAGTGAGAGGAGTCACCGTGATGGACGACTTCGCCCACCATCCGACCGCCGTCGAGACGACGCTGCGTGCGGCCCGCTCGCGCCACCGCAACGGTCGCATTA
>JAYVOO010000082.1:0-9194 GCA_043757905.1 Oligoflexia bacterium | reverse complement strand
GGCTCGCCGAATTTCTTCAGGAGCTCGTCGGCCGTCGTCTTGTGCAGCTCAACCTGATCGAACTCCTTTTCGGTGAAGCGCCGACCCATCACGCGAGTCGATGAGCAGGAGAGGAAGGAAGACAAGAGGGCCGTGCAAGCAAGGGCGGGGATGAGTTTTTTCAATTTGGTCTCCAGTTCAGTTTCGTTCAAAAGTTCAGTTACGCCAGGCACCATGCTCGAGTGCGAGAAGCCCGACCGAGATCAGCGAGATCCCGATCATCATCGGGTGAAGCTCACGCCTCCGGCCGCTCAAGGCAAAGAGGGCGACATGCGAGACGAAGCCCCAGAGAATCCCTTGGGTGATCGAGAAGGTGAGCGGGATCAGGATGATTGTGAGGAAAGCCGGGATGAGCTCCTCGAAGCGCTTCGTTGGGAGCTCCGAAACGCTTCGGAACATAAGCGCGCCAACCAAGATCAGCACCGGAGCGGTCGCGTAGCCCGGCACCATTGCCGCGATCGGCGCGATGAAGAAGCAGGGCAAGAAGCAGAGTGCGGTGAAGATTGCGGTCCGGCCGGTTCGGCCACCGGCTTCGATTCCCGCCGAGCTCTCGATGAAAGCCGTGCCCGAGGACGTGCCGACGAGCGCGGCCGAGAGCGTGGCCCAGGCGTCGACGATCAGGCCTTCGCGGAGCCGGAGCGGTTCCTTCTTCTCGTCGAGGAGCCCGGCCGAGTGGGAGACTCCGATGAAGGTGGAGATGGAGTCGAAGAGATCGGTGAAGAGCACCGAGATCATCGCAGGCAGGAGCGACCAGTGGAGCGCCGACATCGGATCGAGCTTGAGGAAGACGCTCCCGAAGTCGGGGGTGCTGAGGAGCTTCTCCGGCGTGGGTACGAGGCCGAGGCACCAGCCGGCCCCCGTGATTGCGCCGATTCCCGCGAGAAACGCGAAGGGGCTCTTGCGCTGCAGGAGCACGATCATGAGCAGCATGCCCAGGAGCGAGAGCACGCTCGTGCGGTCGAGCATGCCCAGCTTGACGAGCGTGACGGGATCACCGACGACGAAGCCTGCGTTTTTCAATCCGATGAAAGTGAGGAAGATCCCGATTCCCGCGGCGGCTGCCATGCGCAGCGATTGCGGGATCGCGCGCGCGATGGTCAGGCGCACCGGCGTTAGCGAGACCAGCAGAAAGAGCACGCCTGCCCAGAAGACGACGCCGAGCGCGGTCTGCCAAGGCACTTTCATGCCCAAGATGATCGTGAACGTGAAAAACGCGTTGATACCCATTCCCGGAGCGACCGCGAAGGGAAGCTTCGCGTAGACGCCCATGAGTAGGGTCATCAGGAACGAAAGCAGCACTGTCGCAGTCATCACGCCGCTGAAGGACATGCCCGTCCCGGACGAAAGGATCGCTGGATTGACCACCACGATGTAGGACATCGTGAAAAACGTCGTGATGCCCGCGAGGGCCTCAGTTTTTAGATCCGGTTTCGAGAGGTTGGGCATCTAGGCGTCTTAACGTCCCGGACCTGTCGGCGCAATCCTCTTCACGCAGCTTGGCGAAACTCCGCTTCGGTCATCTCCAGGAGCTCGAAGCCATCGGTCGGTACGAGGCTCGTCTGCCTCCAGAGGTCATCGTGGAACCAGCGCTGTTTCCCGTCCGGGAAATAGTAGAGGTTCGCGTAGCCAAGTTCAATCAGGCCGTGTGCTGCTTCGAGTACGGTTTCCTCGTCTTCGCCGTAGAGCACGATCTCCGAGGCTTTGCTGAAGCGGCCGTCTCTTCCGGCCTGGTCGAGCTCTTCGGGCGTGAAGTGGATTGCGCGCCGGATATGGCAGTCGTCGTAATCTTCCGACTGTCCGACCTCCAGAATCAGCATAAGGTCGCCGGCAGGCGTGCCCATCGTGGAATCCAGGAATTTTTCCGTCTTGTGCCGAATCTGATCCTGATCGATGAAGCGAATCATGATGTCTGTCTTTGCAAACGGCTGTCCATAAAGCGCCAGCGCCAGCGGCGAGCGGCTTGGGAAATAGCTGATTGATTAAAGTCAGACGGAAAAGTAAAGTTTTTCACATGACCATTCAATTTCCGACGTTCATCGCCTTGACGCTCGCTCTCGAGATGGTTTTCCCGAGGCCGGTGCGCGCTGACGCATTTGCCGATCGCTGTCCCGATATTCCGGCCTGCGCGAAGGTGGTCGGGGATCTGCTCGGCCAGAAGTACATCTTCGACAGCGACGTAAAGGGCAAGGTGGTCACCGCTGGAGCGGTCGAGTTGAACAAGGATACCGCCGAGCTGCTCTTCACCCACATGCTTCATCTTAACGGGTACAGCCGCGTGCCGATGGGCGCTCCACTCACGTTTCAGATCCTGAAGGAGCGCGAGGCGCGCGACACGAGCGTGCCAAGCTACTCGGGCGACGCCAAGAGCCCCCCCCAGCTTCCGAACACCTGGGATACCGTGAATCTCAAGTACAAAGCGACGAACCCCGAGTCAGTCGACGCGATCGCGGCCACTGTGCGTAACTTCCTGCCCTCAGGCGCGCGCGTCGTGCCCGCGGAGCTGAGCGGGATGCTGATCGTGACAGCGCCTGCACCGGACGCGAAGAAGGCGTACGAACTCATCGTTGAAAACGACCAGAAGCCCTCAGCCGCGCTCAAGAAACGTTGGGAAGAGCAGGATAAAATTCAGCGTGCGGAAGCTTCTCAGAAGCGTACAGATCAGATTCCGCCGCACAAGCCCGAGAAAGCCCGGGTACCCGGAACTTAATTCTGCTGTTGGCAGAGCGCCTGCTGGTAGTCGCTCGGCACATCAAATTGCGGATAAGGCGTGAACTTCTTGATCCGAGAGATCATCGGGGCGCCGTCGGCGTTTCTCAGCCAGTACTTTGAGGCTTTGTCGCCGTCCCAGATGCTCGGGCAGATCTGGCGCAGGCCGATCGCGGCCAGCTCGCCGGAGGCGTGGAAGCCGTTCCAGCAATGGACGAAGACGGGGCCCTTGGTCGCGTCCTGAAGGGTTTCGTAGACGCGGCCCATGACGGTCTTCTTGGCCGAGTCCTCGTTCGCTTCAACCGCGATGTAGTCGAGCGAGTTCTGGGCGCCCGTCAGCTTGTTGGTGCAAGTGGTGGGAGCGCCGTTCGTGAAGCCCTGAGTGTACCCATAAACTGCGACGCTGAAGCCGGCTTCGCAGAGCGACTGCAGTGCCTCCTGAGGCAAGGGCTTGGTGCCGCCTGGTCCGCCACCGCGGTAAAGAACGCCCGGGATCACCGTGCGCAGCTCGCGCGTCTTGTTGATGATGCCGTTCGAGATCTTGGTGTCTAGATATTTGGAAGGGGCGGCGCCGCCATAGAAGAATTTGTCGTAGTCGGCCGCACGGTCCTCGATCGACTTGAGCGAGTCCAGGCCAGTCGCGCCCGCGATGCGAACGGTGAAAAGGGAAAGAACGACTAGGGCAAGTACGCTCGGTGTATTTAACATAGTTCGAGTAAATATAACGCAATGCAGTAATTGTCAACCCCTATGTCAGGGATCGAGCTGTTGATCCGGGGCGCTCCTCTGGTCTAGGGTGGCTCTCACCGTGAGCATCAACTTCCTCGCCATCGATTTCGAAACCGCCAGCCACCCGGCCGATAGCGCCTGCGCGGTCGGTCTCGTGCTCGTAAAAGACGGCAAGATCGCTGAACAGAAAAGCTTCCTGATCCGCCCGCCGCGCCGCGACTTCCATTTCACCTGGGTCCACGGGATTGAATGGAGCCATGTGGAGAAAGAGCGTACCTTCGCCGAAGTCTGGCAAGAGGCGCTCCCGCTTCTCGACGGGATCGATTTCCTGGCCGCCCACAACGCGCCCTTCGATCGTCGCGTGCTCAAGGCCTGCTGCGAGCGTTACGGGCTTAAGCCGCCGGAAGCCGACTTCCTGTGTACTGTGCAGCTCGCGCGCAAGGCCTGGAACATCCGGCCCACGCGCTTGCCAAACGTTTGCGAGCACCTGGGGATCGAGCTCAACCACCATGAGGCGCTCTCGGACGCGCTGGCTTGCGCGCGAATCGTGATCGCCGCGCAAGAAGTGGGCGTGGTCGGGAACGCGTGATCCTCAAGGCGGTTGAGTTCATCCTCAAGAACTTCGCCGCGCCGATCGTCTTCTACGCGACCTTCAACGTCTGGGGCGCAAAGCCCGCGATCGCGAGCGCGCTCGGGATCACCCTCGTCGTGGTCGCCGTCCATGCGGTCACGCGCACGAAGCCTTCGCCGTTCTTCCTGGTGGCCTCCGGGTTCACTCTCGCGTTCGGCGCGATCGACCTGGTGATCGAGACGCCGCAGTACTTCCGATTTGAACCTTTCGCGCAGAACTTCTTGATGGGCACCATCTTCCTGATCATGCAGCTTTTGCGCGTGCCGGTGGCTGCGTGGTTCATGCAGGGGCTGCCGAAGTTCGTGCAGATGGAGCTCGTGGTGGCCGGCACCGACCGCCCGCACGAGCGGAACCACGCTTACCTGCGCAAACTCACGTGGATCTGGACAGGCTACATGTACGTGAAAGCCGCGCTCTTCCTGTGGATGGCGTTCCAATACGATCTGGGCAACCTGATCCTGCTGCGCTCGATCTTCGGCGGAGGATCCCTCGGCGTGCTGATCGTCGGCGAGATCCTTTACCGGAAGAAGTTCCGGCGCTGATTCCCAGTCTTGACTCCTCACTCATTCGGTTCAATGCTGGATTCCTTATGAAAATTCCGCTACTCGCTTCGATCGCCTGCACGCTCCTGATTGCTTCCCCGGTTTTCGCCGCAAACAAGATTCAGGTGCATGGGCATCGGGGGGCGCGGGCCAAGTTCCCCGAGAACACCCTCCCCGCGTTCGAGTACGCAATTAAAAGCGGAGTCGACGCTCTGGAGCTTGATCTCGCCGTGACCTCGGACGGCGTGCTCGTCGTCAGTCACGACCCGCACATCAACGCAGCCATCTGCCGCAAGCTCGGCGGTGAGAAGATCGAGGAACCCGCACCCTTGATTCACTCCCTGACGCTTGCCCAAGTTAAAGGCTACGACTGCGGCGCGGTCCAGAATCCTCGGTTCACGGAGCAGAAGCCAGTCCCTGGCACCCCCATCCCGACGCTTGAGGAAGTCATCGGACATGTGAAAAAATCGAACGACTCGAATGCGAAGCGCGTGCTGCTCAATATCGAAACCAAGATCCGGCCGGATCACCCGGAAGAGACGGTCACGCCGGCGGAGTTTTCGAAACTCGTTGTTACCCTCTTGAAGAAAGCAGGCATGCTCAATCGTGCGGTTCTTCAATCTTTCGATCCGCGCACGCTCGTCGAAGCGCGAAAGCTCGAGTCGGGGCTAGCGACCGCGCTCCTGGTCGAGGATCCGAAGCTCGACATGCTTCACGCCGCCCAGGCGATCCATGCGAACATCGTTTCGCCCGAATGGATTCTGCTCACGCCCGAACTGGTGGGGCGCCTGCATGAGGCGGGATTCAAAGTCTTACCGTGGACGGTGAACGAGCCAAAGGATTGGGACAAAGTTTTGGCGATGAAAGTGGATGGGATCATCTCGGATGATCCGGCGCGTCTGATCGAGTACTTGCGAAGCCACTGAAGCTAACGCTGCGCCGGACCTTCGACGTTTAGGGCGAAGCGGGTGAGTCCCGCTTGGCGGAGAGCGTCCATGAGCTTGATGACGGTGCCATGCGGGGTGGCTTCGTCGGCGCTGATGATCGCGGTCTGCTCGGGATTCTTGTCCTTCATCGCGGCGAGTTTCGCGCTGAGCGTGGCCCAGTCGACTTGCTCTTTCTCCCACGTCACGGAACCTTCCTTGGTGATCGTGAAGTTCAGCGGCGAGCGCTGCGACTCCTCGCCCGACTTCGCCTTGGGCAGTTGGACCTTGATCGCGGACTGGTAGATCACGGGCGCGGTGATCATGAAGATGATCAGGAGCACGAGGACTACGTCGACAAGCGGGGTGATGTTGATGGCCGAGATGACGTCGTCGTCGCCCGAGCCGCCGAAACTTCCGGCCATCAGCTCTTACCGCCAGCGATCTTGCCAACCAAGAAGCTCTTGAGCGCTTCTGCTTCGGCCAGCCCGGACTTCACCTTGCGTTGGAAGAGATTGAACGCAACGACCGCCGGGATGGCGACAAGAATGCCGACTGCCGTGGCGATGAGGGCTTCGGAGATACCGGCCGTCACGCCCTGCGCGCCTGCGCCCGCTTGCTGGGAAAGATCGTGAAACGCCTTGATGATACCGAGGACGGTTCCAAAGAGGCCGACGAACGGAGCGTTGGCGCCGATTGTGGCGAGCACGGAGAGGTTCTTCTCCCAGCTAAGTCTTGCGCGGACGACCGCGTCCTGCGCGAGCTCGCTGAGCACTTCGGGGCTGGACTTGCCCTGCGAAAGCAGAGCGAGCGCCATCTCGGATTCTAGGTCAGGGGCGCCGGCACCGTGGCTTTTGGCCCGCTGCTCGGCCAGCAGGGTCGCGGCAGTCCACTGACCGGATTGAGCCGCCTGACGGACCTTGCTTCGGAAATCGGTCAGACCTTGCGTTGCTTCGCGGTAGAAGCGGACGCGTTCGAAGATCAGCGTAATCGAGATGATTGAGAGAGCGATCAGGAGATACAGCACCCATTCGGCGCCGATCAGAGACATGCCCAGGAAGAGATGAGATAACATTCTATAAAATTACACCGTCTCTCCAAGTGCGGGAAGCCGTTTGTTTAACGCACTATGTTCCATTTACATTAGTTCCCTAATCTGTCACTTTTATGGGCATTAGTTATGACCAGGCGAACCAACCCGGTACGCCGAGATTCAGTGATGGGCAGTAGGCGCCTGCATTGGGTCAAGAGGGAGTTTTCAATGGCATTCGAAATCGTCACCAAGAACACTGTTCGCGACCGTTTCAAGAGTCCGCCCAGGCCCGCGATCTGGAAAGACGTGTCTGATAAGGACTGGAACAGCTGGATCTGGCAGCAGCAGAAGCGCATCAAGTCGATGGACGTGCTGGAGAAAGTTATCAACGTCACCGAGGACGAGCGGGCTGCTTTCGCGCAGTCACATGAGATGTTCAACATGGCGATCACGCCTTATTACGCGTCGCTCATGGATCCGAACGACCCGATGTGCCCGATTCGCCAGCAGTCGGTGCCCAAGAGCGGCGAGCTCTTCATCCAGAAGGACGATCTCGAGGATCCGCTGGGTGAAGAGAAAGACATGCCCGTGCCCGGCATCACGCATCGCTATCCCGACCGCGTGCTCTTCTACACGACCCATAACTGTCCGGTCTACTGCCGCCACTGCACGCGCAAGCGCAAAGTCTCGGACCCTTCGTCTTCCGCCGCCAACGCCCAGCTCGAGCAGAGCCTGGCTTACATCGAAGCCCACAAGGAAATCCGCGACGTCATCATCTCCGGTGGCGATCCGCTTTCGAACTCCGACGACCGCCTCGAGTACATCCTCTCGCGGCTGCGCGGGATGGACCATATCCAGGTCTTTCGGTTGGGAACGCGTAATCTCGTCACGCTCCCGCAGCGCGTGACCGAAAATTTCGCGCAGATGCTCTCGAAGTACCACCCGGTCTTCGTGCACACCCACTTTAACCATCCGAAGGAATGCACGCAGGAGGCTTTCGACACCTGCGCGCGCCTCGCCAATGCCGGCTGCGTGATCAACAACCAGATGGTGCTGCTCAAGGGCATTAACGACGATCCGAAGATCGTCATGGAGCTGAACCACAAGCTGCTGATGATGAGAGTGCGCCCTTATTACATCTTCCAATGCGACATGGCCCAAGGGATCAGCCATTTCCGGACCCCCGTGCAGACGGGTCTCGATATCATCGAGGCCCTTCGCGGTTGGACCAGCGGCATGGCTGTTCCGCATTATGTCGTCGACGCGCCCGGCGGCGGCGGCAAGATCCCGCTACTTCCCTCGAAGTACCTGGTCAAGCACGAAGGCAAGACCTGGACGCTTCGGAACTACAAAGACCAAGTCTACGAATACAACGAGCCTTAGTCACGGGCCTTAGCAACGGGAATGACTCCCGCGGAGATGCATGCGAAACAGCCATTGGAAGGCGTTGTCTGGATCATCGGTCGTACTCGTGCTCGCGGTCCTTACCGCCTGCAGCTCGGTGCCTAGCCCGAAGTTCTCGAAGCATAAGTTTCCCGAAGACGGCGCTTACATCGGAGAAGTGAAACGGGCTTATAAAGCGCTGGGTGTCGTCCGCGCCAAAGTGGATTTCCCGACGCTCGATCCCGCGAATCCCGACCTCGATGAATCGAAACTTTGCCGTAACTACTATAACAAGGCCGTGAGCGATCTGGTCCAGGCCGCGCGGGACAAAGGCGCGGACGCGGTCGTAGACGTGAAGTCTGTCGTCTTTTTCGAAAACGGTAGACACGAAACTTATCCGACGCCTGAATGTTCGGACGAGGGCGACGAGGGACAGATCCTAGCCCAGGGGATCGCCGTCAAGTGGACGGAACCCGAGCCTACGCCTTCGCCCGGACCCGGTGCCCCAAGGTCCAAAGACAAGTCGCTTTCGCGAACGCGTACGCGGAGAATCCAGAAGTGAGCGCCCGCCGCGCAGCTTTTCGGTTTGGTGCGGTCGGTTTCGCTTTTTCGCTCTTGGCCTGCACCCCGCTTGTTCCCGAGAAGATCGCGAGCGCCCCGTCAGTTGGAGGTGCGCCGGCCTCGGACGTTTATGAGATCAAGCTTAGCATCTCGAACGTTTACCTGATCCGCTCGGCTCATCCGATTCTGATCGACTCTGGGGCACCCAAGGATCTCAGCAGGCTGAAGGACGCGCTCGGCGCGCTCGGCGTGAAGTTGACTGACATCAGTCTTATCGTTCTGACTCATGGGCACGCGGATCACGCGGGCCTAGCGGCTGACCTCAAGGCGCTGACTGGCGCGAAAATCGCACTCGGGCGCTTGGACGCCGCGATGGCGAGCGCGGGCCACAACGACCTGCTTAAACCCACGAGCATTTTCGCCCGCGTGCTCCGGCCTTTCATCGATCTTCCTTATACTCCGTTCGATCCGGACATCTACGTGAGCGAGGATTTCGATCTCTCGCCCTTCGGCGTGCAGGGCCGCGTGATGTACCTTCCTGGCCATACGGGGGGCTCGACCGTGACCTTCATCGGCAATCGTGGGGCTTTCGTCGGAGACATGATGATGGGTGGGAGCTTCGGAGGCGCGGTCTTCCCGGGTTCGCC
>JAYVOO010000081.1:0-9225 GCA_043757905.1 Oligoflexia bacterium | reverse complement strand
GCTCGACACGCTCTATATCGAACCTCCCCAAGCACCTTGACTTCACTCAGGATATTCGCTAGTTACCCAATCACATCTACTTAAAACACGGCAACCGCAGGAGTTTTTCTATGGCACGCGTAACGATCGAAGACTGTCTCCAGCATGTCGACAATATGTATGAACTGGTTCATCTCGCCACGCGACGCGCTCGTCAGCTCTTCAAAGGTTCCGAGCCGCTCGTGAAGAGCAAGAACCGCGTAATCGTCACCTCGCT
Organism: Oligoflexia bacterium; assembly: GCA_043757905.1. Lineage (GTDB taxonomy): Bacteria > Bdellovibrionota > UBA1018 > UBA1018 > UBA1018 > JAYVOO01. The sequence continues at coordinate 8,969 of JAYVOO010000081.1, read as the reverse complement.
GCGCGAAATCGCCGCCGGCCGCGTTCGTGTCGTCGTCGACAAGACCGGCGACCAGTTGAACGACGACCTCCCGCCCATGTCGAACTGAGTTCTTTTCAAGGAGCCCTACAAAAATGAGCACCACCCTGGTTCTGGATCTTGAGCACAATCGCAAGCGCCTGCATTACTACAGCCAGCTGAAAGAGCAGAAGGCCGCCAGCAAAAAGGCCGGCGCGCTCGACAAGTGGATCGAGATTTACGAAGAGCGCGTGCAGAAACTCGAGCGCAAAGCCACTAAGCTCGGCTTGAAGTTCGTGCTTCCCGCCGCGAACTCGTCCGCTTCAGCTTCTCGAAGCGCCTGAGCTCCAAGCCATTGCGATGGCTTGCCTTCGTTTCACCGGACGCCCCTCTCTGCCTCTGTGCGCATGCTTGTCGAGTGGGAGAATTTCTCAAATCCAGTTCATCTGCTAGCGCTGATAAAGATCTGCGCTCGCGTCGCTCACCGAGCGAAATGTTTCAACCCAGCGGTATTGCGCGGGGACTCTGGTCATGCCTTCGGGAGCTTCTTGACCAAAACATTCACCCCTTAAGATCCAAAACGCTGGCAAGGTGGCCTGCTCAGGTGGCTTTGGAATAAAGATAGAAGCCGATCCAAGGTAATACGAAAAATACTCGGGCTTCCCACACGCGACTACAATTGGCGCAGCATGATTCGACTGGATGAAGGACGAAACCTTGCGGTAATCGGTCTTTTGAATCTCCCAATAGTAATTCTGATTGAAGTGGGTCTGGAAAAGAAAAAGTGAGAGGAAAACTGCGCTGATTGAGTTTCTAAACGTAAGCGTCGCTTCATCGACCCAGATCGCGAGTATGAGGTAGGACAGAGGCACGAGAAAAATGAAATGCCTCTCGGCGAAGACGCGGTTTACGCTCACGACGTCTTTCAAGAAGATCGCAGTGACAGTGATCAGGTAAATCGCATAAAGGAAGGCAAGGTCGTCACGAGTACGTAATTTTTGAGCGACGTTTTTTTTGACCTGACATGCAAACCCTGCACAAATCCCGAATAAAGCCGGAATCTCAAACCAAAGGGCATCGATTCGGTGAAGGGCACCCTTCCAAGGGCTCTCATATCTAAATCCGAAATCGAACATCTGGTGAAAATAGACAAACCAGTTGGCGTCCAGCGGATGGTTCCTGAAGAGATTCAAAGTTCGATGGTTCCGGGTGAGGACCAAGAGGAACGGTAGACTCAGGCATACGATTGCAATCAGGGCCAGAACAACCCAGTTCATCTCTAATTTGCTCTTCCGCCTGAACAGGCGCAGCGCGATCAACGTCGAACTCAGGACCACGAAACAGAAACCCACGAAGTGTAGGGACGCGCAGACAACACCTGTCGCGACCCATGCGACCCAACTCAAAGTCCGCCGATCCCGTTTCACTAGCGCGTCCGCAACAAGGAGGTGTGCGAGAGCGAAAAGCCCCATCAAAGAATTGGATTTCGCTTCTTGGGAATAATAAATGCCCGCCCCTGACACCGCCCAGAGCGCAGCACTCATTAGGCCCGCCTTGCGCGAACAATACGCCACCCCCAAACAATAGATCAGATAGATCCCGAGAGTTCCGGCGATAGCTGAAGGGAGGCGAAGCGCGAATTCATCGAGCTGAATCACCTTTCCGAGAAGGTGAAGAATCCAGTGGTAGCCCACTGTATGATTGTCCAGAACTTGCCAAACCTGCCTTGCAAAATCAGGTAAAGTCGCTACTTTCCAAGCAAAGAGCTCGTCGTGCCAGAGCGATTGGAAAGTAAGATTGTAGAGCCTGAACCCAAGACCAAGGGCAAGTATTGGCCAGATGAGGGGAATATTGAAAATGGTTTTCCTCAGCCCAAGCTGAACGGGATTCGACATCTTGGTAGAAGTTATTACATATTTTGAAAGTTTCACTAACACGACAGTCGAAGCCTGCTTAAACGCGTTTGGAATGAGTAGAAGGTACAATTCTCCTAGCGGAACGAAGCACTCTGGAAGACCGCTTCCGAGTTCCGACCTGGAGCTGCACCGGCTCGAGAGCGAGCGCAAAAACTTCTTCCACGCGACTCACGAAATGGATCGTGAGCCCATCAAGCGCGAACTTCGGCACATCGAAGAGATCCTTCTCGTTCAGCTTGGGCATGATGATCTCTTTGATCCCGGCGCGCTTGGCGGCCAGAAGCTTTTCTTTGATGCCGCCGACGGGCAGAACCTTGCCGACTAGCGAAAGCTCACCCGTCATCGCGAGCTTGCTTTTGACCTTCCGGGCCGAGAGCAGCGAGTAGAGAGCCGTGGCCATCGTCACACCAGCCGAGGGGCCGTCCTTGGGGATTGCGCCCGCAGGCAAATGCAGGTGGTAATCGCGCGATTTGAAAATACTTTTGTCGAGTTTAAGGTCAAGGCCTGCGCGCTTCTTCACGTAGCTCCAGGCGATGGCCGCGCTTTCGCTCATGACATTACCCATCTGGCCCGTAAGCTTTAGAGCGCCGTTACCCGGCAGGTCCGTGCACTCGACAAAGAGAATCTCGCCGCCCATCGCGGTCCAGGCCAGGCCGGTCACGACGCCGGGGGTAGTGATGCGCTCGGCGAGTTCATTGTAGAAACGTTTGGGCCCGAGCCACTCCAGGAGATCGTCGGCGACGACTACAACTGGTTTGCGCAGCTTCTCACGCACGACACGAGACGCGGTCTTGCGGGCAATCCGATTGATGAGCTGCTGAAAAGAGCGCAGCCCCGGCTCTCGAGCGTAGTCGGTGATGATCTTGCGAAGCGCCGCGCGCTCGATGCGGAGCTGGCCGGGCTTGAGGCCGCTTGCCGCGAGCTCTTTAGGGATGATGAAGCGGAGGGCGATGTCCTCTTTCTCCTCGAGCGTGTAGCCGGGAAGCTCAATGACTTCCATTCGGTCGAGAAGTGGCCCAGGGATTGTGGCCGTCGTATTGGCCGTCGTGACGAAGAGCACATGCGAGAGATCGAAAGGGACATCGAGATAATGATCCAGGAAGGTGTAGTTCTGCTCGGGATCCAGCACTTCAAGCAGCGCGCTCGCCGGGTCGCCCTGGAAGCTTGTTCCCAACTTGTCGATCTCATCGAGCATCAGCACCGCATTCTTCGTACCCGCACGCTTCAGCCCTTGAATCACTTTGCCGGGCATCGCGCCTACGTAGGTGCGCCGATGGCCTTTGATCTCAGCCTCGTCTCGCATACCGCCCAAGGAAAAGCGGTAGAAACTTCGGTTCATCGTCTGCGCGATGGACTTTCCGATTGAGGTCTTGCCAACGCCGGGAGGGCCGACCAAGCAGATGATCGAGCCCTTGGGATCCTTCTTGAGCTTGCGGACGGCCAGGAACTCGATGATACGTTCTTTAACTTTCTCCAGGCCGTAGTGCTCGGAATCCAGCACCGCTATCGCGTGATCGAGGTCGAGGTTGTCTACGGATTCCTTGCCCCAGGGCAGCGAGCAGATTGTCTCGAGGTAATTGCGCGAGACGTTGTACTCCGGGGAGTTCTCGTTGATCGTCTCGAACTTCTCCACTTCCTCGATAGCGATCTTCTTCGGCTCCTCGGGCATGTTAGCCGCTTCGATTCGCTCGCGGAAGGTGCGCACGGCTTTGTCTTTGCCGTCCTCTTCCATGCCAAGCTCGCGCTTGATCGTCTTCATCTGCTCGCGCAGGAAAAACTCGCGTTGTAGCGTGTTGATCTTCGAGTTCACTTCGTCGTTGATTTTGCGCTGGACGTCGGCGACATCTTGCTCGCGGCGGAGATGCAGCAGCAGGCGCTCGAAGCGGGTCTTGACGGAAAGTGTCTCGAGAAACTCCTGCGCGTCGCCTTTGGGCAGGCTGAGCGCGAATGCCACGAGATCGGCGACGGTTCCCGGTCCGGGCGCGTTGATCATCGCCAGGCGCATCTCGTCGGTGAAGAATGGGTTCACTTCGGAGAGTTTCTTCACATGGCTAATCACCGAGCGCGTGAGCGCATCCATCTCGGTGCCCTTGTCGGCAATATCCTCCAGATACTCCGTCTCGACGACAATGTAAGGTTGCTCCGATAGCACGCGGCGGCTACGGAAGCGCTTCACGCTGTGAACGAGAAGGTTGACCGAGCCATCGGGCATACGCAGGCGCTTGATGATCTTCACGACAACGCCGACGTCATAGAGGTCTTCAGGTTTCGTCGATTCACCCACCTCGCCCTGGCGGGTGACGAGCAGTCCGATCAGGCGCTGGCGAGTGATCGCTTCTTCGATCATTGCAACATAGCGGGGCTGGGACACGAGCAATGGAGCCAGGAGCGTCGGAAAGACGATCGGAGTGTTGATCGGCAGGACAAACAAGTTCGGCGGAAGCATCTGATCTTGTACAATCAAACCTCCCTGCTTTTCGGGGAGCTCCTTCGGAGCCGACTCAGATTTCTCAGGTTGATCAGGCGTCTTCATTCTTCCCCTCTTTTTGCGCCAACTCGGGCCGCATCACCAGCACGAACGGACATTCGTCCGTTTGCAGGGGCAATTTGACCAGGCCGGCCCTCGGGGCGGGCCGAGATAGAATGTGCACGAACGGGGCCTTGGCAAGGCCCACGGGTTAGAGATTCTTATTTGTCCGGCTGGGCGGAAAGGATCGCCAGATTGATCTTTTCCAATATTTCCGAGGGCCTGGAAGGGTCGACGTTCTTCACCTTGGAGTAGCCGTCGGAGCTACCGTCGGGCTTCAGTTTCTCAATCTCTTCAGTAGTAAGAATCTGCACGTCCGCGCCGCCCAGAACGGCTTTGGCGACGACTTCGTACTTCACGCGCAACTGGAGATAACGTTTCCGAGGGGTGTTGTTGACCTTGTACTCCTGATACTTGTCGCGCGACTGGGTGTAGGCCCAGTCGGTCTTGAGCTTGCGCTCCTTCATGTTTTGAAGTTCCCGATCGGTCACCTTCTCGGGATCGCGCTCCTTCACCACATGTTCCTTGAACACGTTTTCGATCCCCCCCCAGACTGCCGGGAAGTCGAGCTCGAACGTGCGGTGGTCGCTCAGCTTCGCGTACGCCTCCTGCTTGATCGGCGGGGAGCTTGAGCACGACCCTAAAAGAATGGAGGCGAGCAGGGACGCGAGCAGAAAGACCCGTGAATTTTTCATTTGGTGGCCTTGATGTCCATAATGAGTCGGACGGGGTTCGAGAGCTCGAAGACTTCAACGGGCTTTCCGCCTTTGAGCTCGAGGGCGAATGTCCAGCTATCCTCTTCCACACGTGGGAGTAGCACAATATTTTTGACGACCGCACTTTTCTGGAACGCGGCGATCACTTTCTTGGAATCGAATTCCAGGCGAGGGCGGCCCCAGATCGTGAACAAGATGCGGCTTTCGTCGGGAGTGACCGCGACCTGGAAATAAGGAGGCCGCGAGATGGCCGACGCGTTCGTCACCTGGCTCGCCTCAAGATCGATCACCACGCGCTCGAAGCCCGCGTTGGCGGCACGCCGGATGTCCTTCACCGAAACGTCGTCCATCGCTTTGTCGCCGCCGACGATCAACCCGTCGCGCACATAGGCATCGGTCTTCTTGGCGTCGGCGACATGGACGTTTGCGGGTTTTACTTCGGCCCGCGCGCCGGCGCTCAGCCCGAGAGTCAGCAGCAAGCACAGAGTGAGCAGGGTCTTAAGCGCAAGGACGCGTGCGATCTTCATAGGATGAGGTTATCGCGAGGCGATGGGGTGCGCAAGCATAGCCCGGCGTCGCTGGTGCCGTACAGTGAAGCCCATAGCGAGCCAAGGTAGAAACCAGCCCAAGATCGCGCCCGGACCTGGTCCCGAGCCACTTCCACTTCCGCCTCCGCTGATATCCTGGATCTTCCCACAGAAGCCCACTTTCGCGTCTTCCGCTCTCTCGGACCGCCGCGGAGGCGTCCCTGTATGCGTCGGAGATGCGCCGAAGTCTTCGACCATCTGGCAACGCGCGTTCTCTGGGATCGCGGCTGAAAGAGGTGGCGCCGACTCGTTCACTGAGCCAGTCAGCAAGAGGAAGGGTGCGGAGTCCATCATGATCTGCCCGGCCGGGTAATGGACGGAGCTGAGCGACGCCGTATCGAGCCTCACGTAATAGTCACCCGGTGGCAAGCTGTCTGCGACGAGCGATGAATCGAAGTTCGTGTAGCCCGAGTCGCCGTTGTAGACCTCGTCTTTCGTATCAGCCGCGACGCGGCCCCCTCCGCTGTCGTAGAGCGCGAGCGTTGTTTTAAGCGGCGAAAAAAGCGAATAGGCGACGGCATGAATCTCAAGGTGCCCGTCGGCCGATTTCAGGCGGTAGTAGCTCGTGCCCGAGCCGCGCACCGACCGATCTGCGAAGCCGAAGCCGTTTCGCTGGTCGCTCAGTCCGTCGAAGACGACCGGAGCGGTGGATATCGATGAACCTGTCGCGATCGAGCTCACGGCCGCGCCTCCCAGCGAGGTGCATTGGGCGTGGATCGTGTCGACCGAGGTCGAGGCCCCGCTCCGGACGTTGAAGCTATGAGGCACGAGCCCGTTCTCGGCCATCAAGAAAGTCCGCGCGAAGTTCTCCCCTCCCGGGCAGAAGTTCGTCTTCATGCCCGAGTAGTAGGAGGGAAGCGCCTGCGAGCCCGCGAGAAACGGCTCAGCCATCAGGAAATATTCGCCCGGTTCGAGCGCCTCGATCGAGAAGTTTCCCTCGCGGTCCGTCATCGCGCTTGCGAGAACTCCGCCGCGTCGGCGGGAAATGGCCACGACATGCGCGCCGAAGAGCGCTTTGCCCGCGGGGTCGACGACCTGGCCGGAGAGCATCCCGCGCGAGCTGGCGTCGGCTGCGGGATAGACCGCTCGGATTCCGACCGTCTCGTCGCAGCCCAGATGTGCCTGCTCGGGGGACTCCATGAAGAGCATGGAGGACTGAAGAAGCGCGCTGTGGGAGAGACCGAAAGCATGGCCCAGCTCGTGGGTCAGCACGTTCTCGATGTAAACGCGGGTCTTGCGGCCGCTGGTGTTGTGGGTGCCGCCCGCCCCTGATCCGGTCGTGTCGCGCGGATCGGTCGTAAACTGAAAGTCCCGGTCGTTTAGCGCAATGTCGGTCTCCAGGATCTCTCCCGTATCCGTGCGGTACCAGACTTGCGTGAGTCCGAGGACGTTCGAGTAAAGCGGCGAGCCGCCTTTGACGTTGGAAGAGAAGTAGAGGCTCGAGAGCCCATTGTAGTCGCTCGCCGGCTCGTAGACGGACGAGTCCGTCCCCTGCCAGTACTCGAAGCCCACGCTGCCGCCCGATGCACTCTCCCAGCGCTGAAGCCCGCGCGTGACCGCGCTTGCGATCTCAGCCTCGCTCAGGCCGCTCGCATTTTTCGCATTGCCGGCGAGCACGAGTTTCGGAAAGCCGTGCCACCGCACCGGAACTCCGGAAGTGGAGATCGTCGGGGTGTATGCATTCGCCGGCGGCGCCTGAACCAACTCGGTCAAAACCAATGACATGACTGCCAGTCGTCCCATCCATGAGACCATCCGGAGCTTCTCCTCTAGCGAGCAGGCACACCCCATCGTCCTGATGGGGGTTTCAAGCGGACTAAGAGCGCTTGCTGCTCAAAATCCACCTGGCCAGGAGAAATCCTGCGACCCCTAGCATGCATCCCAATAGTAACTGAATTCCGCTAGGAATTCCTGGGTTGGCTGCGGCATCGGGAACAGGGGATCCCTCAATTGGAGAAGGTTGCAATTGAGGTGCCTCGGGGGCGGGGCTCGCAGGAGGAGCGATCGTCTTTGAAACTACAGGAATTTCCCTCACACCATCCTGCTCCGCAACCACCTTTCGGAGACTCGCCAAGGTCCATTTTGACTGAGTGCGTGAGTCTCCCTGACCCAGGCCTGGACCCTCCAGGCGGTCTTTCCCTTCCGGGTCGCGGATCACCTGAAACTTGCCCATCATCAAGCCCCAAAGGTCGCGGCTCCGGTCCTGGTTCCTGGCACCTAGAAACACGACGACTTCCTCGGCTGCGGAGAACTGGGGCGATCCTGAGACCTGCATTCCCACTCCGTCTTTCTCGCCGCCCATCACACGAATCTGAAGCGGTCCGCGCTCGACGTCCCCTTTGATGGCCTCGCTGACAGCGATCTCGTAATAGGTGTAAATCCGCTGATTTTTATCGTCTCCGGAAGCCCATTCCGCATGAGACTTTCCGACTAGCCCGCGCACGATCGCCGGCGCATCCTTCACGCTTTCCGGGAACGGCCGGTCAATGAAGGTTGTCGCGCGCGCGGCGTAAGGCGCGAGCAGAATCAGACTGGCCCAAGCGATCGAAAAGGTGCGCATATGGGAGAAAGTGTAGCACGATTTCCGCCCAATACGGGTCTTGCGCTCCGCTCGGTACAATGCTAAATCCGGTCTCACTTGGATCGCTAGCTCAGTTGGTAGAGCAGGTGACTCTTAATCACCGGGTCGGAGGTTCGATCCCTCCGCGATCCACCAAATTTAAGAACCAATCCGCAGAATTAGGCTCGATTGTCTATCACTGGAAAACCGGTGATGGGCTCTCGGGCCATTTTCGGGCCACACAACCCTCCCATTACTGCAGCCAAACTAGAATCCGGCTGCAGGATACCGCTCTTCTTGCCTGTGCGATGAACCCCGCGTGGCAAAACCAGTACGACATTACGACAAGTGGCGAATCCGCTGGCTCGACTATGAGGGGCGACGCCTCAGTGAGACCTACGATCGCCACGAAGATGCTCTGTTCGCCCTGAACCGCCATCAGGCTGAGGCAGAGGAGATTCGACGGGGCCTGAAGCCTCGACCGATCCTATCCAAGACGTTCGACGAGCTTTGCACCTATTACCTGACCCACATTACGAGTCAGAAGCGACGAAGACAGAGCGACGAGTCCATGACTCGGGTGCACCTGCGTCCTTACTCCGGTGCCCTGCCAATTTCGGCCGTCCTCGATCAGATCGACGCATATAAGCTGTCCCGGGCACATCT
>JAYVOO010000080.1:0-9238 GCA_043757905.1 Oligoflexia bacterium | reverse complement strand
GCGCGGCCGAGGGTGAGTACGCGCACCATGTCGCCGTACTTCTCGCCGAACATCGCCATCGCGCCGGCCGCGATCGCCTCGTCCTTGGCCATGATGTTCTTGGAGACTTCCTGCGCGGCCCAGATCTTCACGTTGATCATGTCTTCGATCGTCGTGAGCTCAGTGTCGGTCATCGGCTGGAAGTGCGAGAAGTCGAAGCGCAGCAAGTCGGCGGCGACAAGCGATCCGGCCTGCTTGACATGTTTGCCGAGCGTTTCGCGCAACGCCCAGTGCAGAAGGTGAGTGGCCGTATGGTTGCGCGCGACCAGGGCGCGGACCTCCTTGTCGGTCTCTTGCAGATAGCTTTCGCCGACCGAGATCGAGCCTTTGATCGGGCGGATATGCGCGACGATGAGATCGGGCACGGGCTTCTGGACGTCGATCACTTCGCCTTCGAAACCATTGGCGCCGATTACCCGTCCGCGGTCGCCCTGCTGGCCGCCGCTCTCGCCGTAGAACGGTGTCGCGGAGAAGACGACTTCGATGATCGGCGCGTTCTCGGCGCTGTCCGCGGTCGCGGCCTGGGTTGGAGTCGAGTAAATGTCGACTTGCTTGAGGGCCGCGTCCTTATCGGCCGTGCCTGCGGGAGCGAGAATCGCGAGGCAGTTCGAGCGTTCGGCGTGCTGGTCGTAGCCCAGGAACTTGGGCATCCAATCCTTGGCAGTAAGCTCGGCGGCGATCTTGAGGTAGATCCCCGCGGTCGCTTCCTGGCCTGAGCCCTTCCAATGCTTGCGGCTCTCGGAGCGTTGCCGGTCCATCGATTTCTCGAAGCCCGGTTCGTCGATGCCGATGCCTTTTTCCGCGCAAATCACGCGCGTGAGATCGAGAGGGAAACCATAGGTATCGTAGAGCTTGAACGCGATCTCGCCCGGGAGAGTGGCGCCGGACTTCGTGCCCTTGAGCTTGGCGGTCTCCTCATCGAGTAGGACCAGGCCGCGCTCGAGGGTGCGCAGAAACTGCTCTTCCTCGGCAAGGATCGCCTTCTCGATGAAGACGCGCTTCTCGACGAGGTCGGGATACTGGTCCTTCATCTGATCGATCACGTAGCCCGCCGTCGTGTGGAGGAACGGGCCTGCGAAGCCGACCTTCTTGCCATGGCGAATAGCGCGCCTCATGATGCGTCTGAGAACGTAGCCTCGTCCTTCGTTGGCGGGCATTACGCCGTCGCCGATCAGGAACGCGGTCGCGCGCGAATGGTCGGCGATCACCCGATAGGTGACGGCGTCGTCGGCCGTGCGGTCGAAGTTCTTGCCCGCGAGTTTCGCAGTGCGGTTGATGATATCCTGAAAAACGTCGGTGTCGTAGTTGGTGTCGACTTCCTGCAGGATCATCGCGATGCGCTCGAGGCCCGCGCCCGTGTCCACCGAAGGCTTTGGAAGCGGCGTGAGTTTCCCGCTCGCGTCGCGGTCGAACTGCATGAAGACAAGATTCCAGAACTCGATGTAGCGGTCGCAGTCGCATCCCATCCCGCAGGTGGGCTTGCCGCAGCTGTACTTTTCGCCGCGGTCCATGAAGATCTCGCTGCAAGGCCCGCAAGGGCCGGTATCGCCCATGGACCAGAAATTGTCCTTCTCGCCAAAGCGGTAGATCCGGTCGAGCGCGACGCCTTCCTGTTTGTGCCAGATCTCGGCCGCCTCGTCGTCTTTCTCGAAGACGGTGACGTAGAGTTTTTCCTTCGGCAGTCCCAGTTCCTTCGTCACGAACTCCCACGCGAAGCGGATCGCGTCTTTCTTGAAGTAGTCGCCGAAGGAGAAATTGCCGAGCATCTCGAAGAAGGTGTGATGGCGCGCGGTGAAGCCGACGTTCTCGAGGTCATTGTGCTTGCCGCCAGCGCGAACGCATTTCTGCGAGGTCGTGGCGCGCTTGTAAGGGCGAGGGTCCTTGCCCAGAAAGACGTCCTTGAACTGCACCATTCCCGCGTTGGTGAAAAGAAGCGTCGGATCGTTCGAAGGCACGAGTGACGAGCTGTCGATGATCGAGTGCGCATTCTTCTCGAAATACTTCAGGAACTTGGTGCGGATCTCAGCAGCTTTCATTCTCCCGTTTTAGACGATTTGGGGGGAGGGGGCAATGCCGGGATGCCGGCGCGGCACACTTAGCGGCAGAAGAAAAACCCGGGACCGGCTTTCCAGCCATAGCCTTGGGTTTTGGCCGCTAAGAACAGGTCGATCGAGAGGACGCGCGAATTCTGCAAATCGAGAGCGACGCTCCATTCGGTGCGGTCGAGCTTCTGCCCGGAGGAAGCGTAAGCGACCGAGCGGACGGTGGCGAATCCCGGCTCGTAGCTCACCTCGTTGATTGGTGAGTAAAGCTGGCCGCCATAAGCGACGCCCGTGAAATCGAAATTGAAGGTCAGGTATGCGTTCGAGCCCGAGATGTCGGCACGAAGCCAGACGCGGTCCTGGTTGATGAATGGACCTTCCCAGTAAGAGATATTGAAGCCGCCCTGGTCATCGGCGCAAAAATGGGGAAGTTCGTAGTTCGAAAGGAGCTTGCCGAGGTCATTGGGAGTCAGCGGCTGTGCGGCGAATGCGGAGCTTTGGGCGGCGAGACCGGCGAACAGGACGGCGATTAGCGTTTTCATGGCGATTCCCCTTCATCTAATAATTCTCGGCAGGGCTACTGCCCTGCCTGGTCGCAATTTCTCGGCAGGGCTAGTGCCCTGCCTGGTCATCTAGGCATAATGCCCACCGGGGAATAGAACAACCTATAGAAGGTCCGCGACGTCGATCGAGACAGTGACAATGCGTCGCATTATTTCTGGATGCTTCATTCCCCATTCAGGGCGGCATCGAGCGCGGCCCGCAAAAAAAACCCCCGGCAGCCTTGCGGCGGCCGGGGGTTCGTTCATTTCAGAGCGTAATCAGCGCTGGCTTGCGCTTACTTCTTGGCGTGGCTGGGAGCGCCTTTCGAAGGAGCCGCTAGAGCGGCCTTCGCGGGCCCGGCCTGAGTCGCGCCGGCTGCTTTCTGGTTCGCGGGAGTGGACTGGACCGGAGCCTTGGCAGGCTGTGCCGGAGAAGCCGAGGCGCCGGCCGCCGGTGCGGTGCTGCCGGTGAGCTGAGCCGCCGTCATGCCGAAGGTCGGCTTGATTCCGGCTTTGACGAAGACTTCCTCGCGGATCGTCTTCATCGCTTCTGGATGCTCCTTCAGGTAGCCGCGAGCGTTCTCGCGGCCCTGTCCGAGGCGTTCGTCCTTATACGTGTACCAGGTACCGCTCTTCTCGATGACGTTGAGAGTCGCTGCCAGGTCGAGAAGGTCGCCTTCCTTCGAGATGCCTTCGCCGTAGAGGATGTCGAACTCGACTTCCTTGAAAGGCGGCGCGATCTTGTTCTTCACGACTTTCACGCGGGTGCGGTTGCCGATCACGTTGTCCCCGTCCTTGATGGCAGCGATGCGACGGATGTCGAGGCGGACGGACGAGTAGAACTTGAGCGCGTTGCCGCCCGTGGTGGTTTCCGGGTTGCCGAACATCACGCCGATCTTCATGCGGATCTGATTGATGAAGATGACCAGAGTCTTGGAGCGGTTGATCGTGCCCGTGAGCTTGCGGAGCGCCTGGCTCATCAAGCGAGCCTGGAGACCCATATGCGAATCGCCCATCTCGCCTTCGATTTCAGCGCGCGGCACGAGTGCCGCGACCGAGTCGACGACCAGGAGGTCGATGCCGCCCGAGCGGACCAGCATGTCGGCGATCTCGAGAGCCTGCTCGCCGGTGTCCGGCTGCGAGATCAGGAGATCGTCCGTGCGGACGCCCAGTTTGCGGGCGTACGTGACGTCCAGCGCGTGCTCGGCGTCGATGAAAGCGGCCACGCCGCCTTGCTTCTGCACTTCGGCGATGGCGTGCAGGGTGAGGGTCGTCTTGCCGGACGCTTCAGGTCCGTAGATTTCCACGATCCTTCCGCGGGGCAAGCCGCCGATTCCAAGCGCGATATCGAGGCTTAGGGAGCCGGTCGGCACCGCCGCGATATCCGAGCCGGCCATGTTCTCGGTGTTTCCGAGGCGCATGATCGAGCCTTTTCCGAACTGCTTCTCGATCGCCTGAACAGCAAGGTCAATCGCCTTGTTCTTCTGGGTACCGGAAGCCTGTTCAGTGGCGCGTTCTCTTTTTTCTGTTTCCATTCTGTCTCCTTAAGAAACGGTCCGACTCCGGACCGTGCCGGCTGTGCCGGCATTTTTGGGAACGGCCAGACTTCTGGCCGCATCATGTTTATTGGAGCGGGATAGCAGTGACCGTACCATGAAGAATCTTGAAATTGGAAGTGCTCTCATCAAGCCCGCTGACGCACGCAGTTGACGCGAATTACCCGAAGTTTTACCTCTAAAAACCGAGAATCAGCCGCTCGCCGGCGGTGAAATAATATTCTCCTCCGTTCGGGTTTGACGGGATGTCCGATTCGCTCGAAAAACATCTTCCAGAAAGCGATTCGAGACCAGAGCTTTGAGACGGCACTGAGCCCGGTCATGCCCCAAAAACACCGAAGTGTTGAAGCAGCAGCATCACAGCCAGACCGATCACGCCCGCAGCGACGTCATCCGCCATTACGCCGAAGCCGCCCCACCAGGCTGCGCTCTCGGAATTCGACTCGCCGGCCTTTTTCTTCGACCAGCGGTCGATCTGGCGGACTGGCGGCGGCTTCGTGATGTCGAAGAGCCGGAACAGCACGAAAGCGGCGAGGATCATGTGAATGTTGCGGCCCGCGGTCCAAGCCGTCAGCCAGTATCCGACCACTTCGTCCATCACGATGCTCTGATTGTCCTTGGAACCGAAGGTCTGGTCGAAGAACTTGGCGGCCCAGGTGCCGAGCGCGGTGAGAAGCAGCCAGAGCGCGGCTTTGGCGGCGAAGCACCAGTCTGTCGTGAAATAAGCGAGGGGAATCGCGATCAGCGTACCCCATGTACCGGGCGCGAGCGGCATCAAACCGGCGCCGAGCGCAGTGCCCACGAGCACCGCGAAGTAGGCTTTGATTCCTCGGATCTTAGTCCACTGGACGCTCATACTGGAATCTCCTTCCAGGCGCGCGCCATGATTTCGGGAAGATGGGTCGGTCGTCCCTTCTCGTTGACCATCACGAGCTTCACGCGGGCCTGCACGACGAGTTGAGGGGCTGCCTGCGCACCGGCGCCGACCCGGTGGATGGCTTGGTCGAAGGAGATCGAGGTGCGGCTGTGCTCCTGATGCATGCTCAGGATTTCCAAAGTGTCTCCGATGAATGCAGGTTTAAGGTAGTTGATTTCTAGTTTCATGACGACGGGCCAGACTTTCCATTCGTCGAACGTCGAGCGGAGGATTCCTTCCTCCGCGAGCAGCTTCCAGCGAGCATGCTCGAGATAACTCGCGTAAACACCATGATTCACATGCCCGAAGCTGTCGAGCTCGTAGCCCCGGACGTCGATGACGGCGTGGAATGTTTTCACCATAGGTTACGAGCCGGAAGCTAGCACGGAATGCCGATCTCGCGACGCATTAATTGGTTGTATTCCGGTCGGGTTTTCGCATTGCTGCTTTCGTGAAGGATCGGCTAGACTTCGAGCCAGATGCATCCAGTCCTTAGAGCAAAATACGATTTCCGCTGGGACGTGCTCGACGTCATTATCGGCGGTAGGTCCTCGATCGACGCGCCGACGGGATTTCAAATCCAGGGAATGGACGGAGCCGATCGCTTCGTCAAGAGTTACGGCTACGAACTCGAGAATCCGATCGAGAACGCGGAGCTGCTCGGAAACTACCGCGAGTCCCTGAACTTCATCCGCTTGAATTTCCTGCAGCCGGAGAATCCCGAGGGCTTGAAGATCGAGATCCCGCGCAAGATCTTAGAGCTTCAGGATGTGCGCGACCTGTTTCTCATGGCGAGCCTCACGCTTCCTGGTCAGAACAACGATCGCGCGGGCACGCTGCTCAGCCACTGGGCCTGCTCGATCTTGAAGGTGATGCATACGATCGCCCACATCGACAAGGATCTGCGCGCGACCTATTTCGGCGACGTCCAACAGCAGATCTTCGATCGCTTCTACAAGATCATTCATCGTGACTCCGAGGGCGAGCTTTACCTGGGCGACCTTGACGACCCCAAGAAGGTCGCGCTCGTCGCCTTCGAGACGAAGCCTAAGAAAGGGCGCGACTCCACGATCCTTAAACTCCTGCACAAACCCGAGAACGTGGCCGAAGACATCTTCGACCGCGTTGGCCTTCGCTTCATCACGAAGACGCGCCTCGACGCCATCCGCGTGGTGAAGTACCTGCGCGACCAGATGATCGTGATGCCTCCGAACATCAAGCCAAGCCGCTCGCGCAACACCCTGGTCGACATCGATGTGTTCAAGACTGCTCTGACGGACGTACTCACCCGCGCGGAGGCTGGGCTACTGGACGAAGGCGGCCTCGTCGCCGAGCTCGAACGCGCGTCGCAGGCGCCGCCCGTGAACAAGGAAAACCCGCATTCGAGCGAGTTCTACCGCGCGATCCAGTTCACATGCCGCCAGTTGATCAAGCAGATTAACCCGGTTTATGAGGACATCAAGGAGCTTAAGTCGCTCGCCAAATCCGCGTCGGCGAACCCCGAGATCCAGCGCGTTGTCGACCGGATTGATCTCCGCTACCTGCAGCGCGAAGTGCGCTTCTTTTATCCGTTCGAGGTGCAGGTGCTAGACCAGGCCAGCTCTGACGAGAACGAAAAGGGCCGGAGCGCGCACAAAGAGTACAAGAAGGCCCAGGTCCACACCGCGCTCAAGCGCGTGATGGGCCACCTGACGATCAGCGCGGCGAATGGCCCCGCCGCAAGTTAGCTCCCAGGCGAGTGTCACCGTCTGCGACGTGGCGCTGCTTGGAACGGGGCTCGCTCCGCTGCTTGCGGCCGCTTACCTGGTCACGCGCGGTAAGAGCGTGCTGCTCCTGAATCCGCAAAGCGACTTCTTCTTGGAAAACTCCGAGCTGCCGCTGGATCCACTCGCGCCGCTCGGCCTGCCGGCGTTCATGCGCAGCTCGCCGGAGCGCGCGCTCGAGAGCCTGCGGCCGCATTTCCCCGGCGCAGTCGAGCATTGGTCGGGGGCGAAGCAGGACGCGGGCTTTCATGACTGGCTCGCGCCGCATATCCGCACGCGCGGTCGGCTCGTGATCGGCGTGGGCTCTGAGGACGTCCCGCTCGAGGACCTTTACCTTCAGGCTTCCGAGGGCGGCCTGAACCCGCAGCTTTGGGAGGGCGTGCAAGCGATCAAGCGTCTGCCGGGCGCGGCCCAAAAAGGGGGCTCGCCGGTCGACAAGGATCTGAAGGGTCTTTACCTGCCTCGCTCCTGCGACTTCGATATCACGCGCTACCGGAACGGAGTGCTGGAATTCGTGCGCGAGAGGGTGAGCGCCGATAGCCTCGTTGGCGACGCCTCGCAGATCGAGCTCATCGACGGAGGAGTGCGTTTCCACGCGCAGGGCGTGGGGCGCACGGCGCAGTTCCACGAGGGCATGATCGTCTTTTGGACGCCGGCGCTTACGCAGTGGGTGCAGGCGCAGGCGAAAGAGCTCGAGGCCAAACCGATCGCCCCGCGCGGCGTTCGCCTTTGGGAGCAGTGGTCTCTCGTCTCCCGCGAGAAGCCCGATCCCTCGCTCATCGCGATGCTCGAAGGCCTTTCGGTCTGGGCCGAGGTCGAGGGCTCGCCCGACGACGCCGCCCAGAACGAGCGCGCGCCGAACCGGCTCTCGGTGCTTCGCCGCGGGCCGCTCCTCAGCCTCGATCAGTACACCTCGCCCGCCGTCGGCCTGAGCTGGGCCTCGGAGAGATCCTTTCAAGACCTTTCGAAGCTCTGCACGGATTATCTCGGTTGGCAGGAGATCTCGATCCGCAAACTCACGGCGCGCGCGATCTTCGAATGGGGATCCTCCCATGGGCTGAGCTGGAAACTCACGGGACGCAAGCGCGGCCGACCGGCTGATGCCGGAGAGTCGCCCCCAGTGATCGTTCAAGGCGGCTGCGACGGACCGCTGGTCGAGGTAGTGGATACTGCACGCGCTGCGTGCGAAACACTGCTCGCCGCAGGGGGGGGCGCCTCATGAGCTCGCTCATCCCGTTCTTTCACGACGGTAAATTCGACGTCGCTATCCTCGCCGGACCGCGCGCCGAGCCTTGGCCTTCGGTCGGCGTGAGGACGCTTTCGGCTCTCTGCTCGGAGATGGGGCTGACGGTCGGCGTCTTCGGCGGCGACACGATCACAGTCCGCGGCGTGATCCCTCTGCCGAGCGCGGGCGGGCTGGTGCTCGCGCACGATCAGCAGCACCGCCTTCATCGGATCCGCGCCCGCGCGGTGGTTCGCGTGAGCGCTAAGCCGGAGATGCCTGACCCTTTCCCGGGATGGCGCTCGTCGGGGCTGATCCCGCTCTCGACCGCCAAAAAGATCTTGAAGCCCGGCCACACGCTCCAGCTCGAGCCCGGCGTCGCGATTCTCGGAACCGGCAACCGCGCGCTCCGCCTCGGGTCCTCGCTGCTGGAAAGCGGCGTGCGTGAAGTCTTTCTCATCGAGCAATATCCTGCGCGCTGGGGCAAGAAACGTTACTCCGGCTGGGAAGTCGAGCGCCGCCGCTACGAGATGGCGGGCGGAAAAATTCTGGAAGCCGAGCCTATAAGCCTTTCGCAGAAGGGCCCGATGCGATGGGAGCTCAGAGTGAAGGACACGTACGGCGTGCGCATTCTTGAGGTCGCTTGGGTGGTGAGCGCGGGCCCGTTCTCGCAGTTGCCGGGCGTTCGCGAATATCCGCCAGGATCGCTGCTCTTCGAGCTCACGCAAAGCTCGCTCGAAGAGCGCCGCGAGGACGTGGGCGGGTGGATGCTTGAGGAGGAGCAGGGACGTTATCTTGCCGGAAAGATCTCACGCGCGCTCGTTACCGACCTGGGAGACCGGCGCGAGGAGCTGGACCGCCTCTTCCGCCGCGCGCGCGTCAGGCTCAAGAGGTATCTTGAACACCGCGAAAGACCGTTCGGCGCCGAGTACCAGGGTAAGTGGGTCGCGCCGCCTGTCCTGCGCGACATCAAGAGCTTCAGCGGCGCTCCCCAATCGGCGCAGCTCTCGCGCTTCGTTGCCTCAGTCGAATGTTTCGAGAACATCGGCTGCGACGTATGTCAGGTCGCCTGCCCGGAAGACGCGATCGACGTGAGCGCGTCGGGGCGACTGAGCGGGATAGTGCTGGATGAAGCCAAGTGCACGGC
The DNA here is from genome assembly GCA_043757905.1 of Oligoflexia bacterium. Taxonomy (GTDB): domain Bacteria; phylum Bdellovibrionota; class UBA1018; order UBA1018; family UBA1018; genus JAYVOO01. The sequence continues at coordinate 11 of JAYVOO010000080.1, read as the reverse complement.
TTGCGGAATCT
>JAYVOO010000079.1:0-2510 GCA_043757905.1 Oligoflexia bacterium | reverse complement strand
GCCCCGGCGCGTCCTGCGCGAGCGCACGGCGCATTGTCTGGAAGGGGCGACCAGGCCGTGTCTGCCAGGTGATACGGGATCTTGTCCAGAAAACCCTGGATCTTCTCGGGCGTATTGAGCGCCCGCAAAGTTTTCCGCTCCGAAGGAGTGAACGAGGAGGAATGGGTCATTGTCTCGTATGGTACTATGAAAGATCGAAGAGCAGAAGTTCGGCGTCCTTTTTACAGACGAGTTCGAACCGATTTTCCTGGCTGATGGCCGCGCCATCCCCCGGCCCGAGCCTCAAACCGTTGACCTCGAGCTCGCCGCTGGCGAGCTGAATCCAAGCATGGCGCCCAGGTATCAACTCATGGGCGAGGCTCTTGCCCGTACCGAGAAGGCTCCCGTAAATCTCGACATCTTGATGCACGGTGATCGCGCCGTCGCGGCCGTCGCGCGAGGCCATGAGCCGGAGGCGGTCTTTCCGCTCATCCGGCTTGAAATTCTTCTGTTCGTAGCTCGGGGCGCTCCCCTCTTTCTCGGGCAGGATCCAGACCTGAAAGAGGTGCACCCTCTCCGTCTTGGAGTGGTTCGCCTCGCTGTGGCGGACGCCCGTGCCTGCGCTCATTCGCTGGACGTCGCCCGGGCGAATGATCGAACCGTTTCCCATCGAATCTTTGTGCTCGAGCGCGCCTTCCAAAACGAAAGTGACGATCTCCATGTTGCGGTGGGGATGGGTGGGAAACCCCGTGCCAGCTCCTACCCAATCTTCGTTGATCACGCGCAGCTTTCGGAAGCCCATGTTCTTCTCGTCCTGATACTCGCCGAAGGAGAAGGTATGGTAGGTGTCCAGCCATCCGTGGTCCAGATGCCCGCGATCTTCAGATTTTCTGAGCTGAATCATATTGCCTCCTATTTGGCTTACATTGTCTTGGCATGAATATGCTCCATTTTCGAGAATTCCGGCAGGGATCAAATCTGGGATTCATTGTTCAACGGATTAGACAATGCTAGGTAGTTGCACATGGAGAACACCCTGCAGGCACGCATCCTATTCGTTCTGGCGGCGCTATTTTGCCTGTCTCCCTGGGCATCCTCGGGCGTCTGCCTTCTGCTTGGGATGGCGATCGCGCTCACGTTGGGAAATCCGTTCGCGGCGAAATGCCGCGCGCTCACCCCCCTACTCCTGCAAGGGGCAGTCGTCGGCCTGGGTGCGGGAATGAATCTCGGCCTGGTCGCCAGGGTGGGAGCTTCAGGCTTCGGCTACACGGTTATTGGGATCGCCACAACTTTCGCCTTGGGCGCAGTACTGAAGACTCTATTGAGAGTGCCTCGCGAGGTCTCGCTTCTGATCACGGTCGGAACGGCCATCTGCGGAGGCAGCGCGATCGCGGCCGCCGCGCCCGTCATTCGCGCCAAGCCCCAGGAAGTTTCTGTCGCGCTCGGCACCGTATTTCTTCTCAATGCGCTTGCGCTCCTCATCTTTCCGCCGATTGGCCATGCGCTCAGTCTCGACGAGACCCAGTTTGGCCTCTGGTGCGCGCTTGCAATTCACGACACAAGCTCTGTGGTGGGATCGACGCTGCAATATGGGGCGCACGCGCTGGAAGTTGGCACAACTGTTAAGCTCGCGCGCGCTCTCTGGATCGTGCCAGTCACGCTCGCACTAGGGTATGTGACCGCGCGGCTTGAGCCTGGCGGTGCGACTAAAAACTCAGGCGCGCGCCCGAAAGCCAAGCGCCCTTGGTTCATTCTAGGATTTCTGATCGCCGCGGCGCTAGTCACCTGGGTGCCCGGGCTCCAATCTGCGGGCCACTTGATTGAACAACTCGCTAAGAAGCTTCTCGTCCTCGTTCTTTTTCTGATTGGAGCGGGCATCACGCGCTCGACGCTCAAGAGCGTCGGGCCTAGGCCTCTCCTTCAGGGCGTCCTGCTTTGGATCCTCGTCGCAAGCGGCACGCTGGGCGCAATCACCCAAGGTTGGATTCACTGAACGACGGCCGCCTGGAGCACTCAGATCGCGTCGAGTGGAGTCACGGCGAGCTTCAAGTCATTACCGCCAGGTTGGCTTTGAGCAAGCATTGCCGCCTGACCTTTATGGGTAATGATCTGCGAAGTGGCCAGGATTCTACTTTGGCCTCTTTTGAACTCCGAAATGATGAAGTTGAGCTGTACCGATTTTTTCGCCTCATTCGGGATCAGCACTTCCGTTGGAGTAACCTCAATTTCGAAACCGTCACCCGCTTTGTTTTTCTCCGAGACCGACCCAGCCTGACCGTAGGCCACGATGATCCGCGGCTTCACCGTTCGCCCGTTCAAGACGAGCGTCATATCCAAATTGACTCGCTCTGAAGCGGAGGCAGTGATCCCGATCAGAGAAAACAAGGCGAGGGCGACTTTCATCGAAGGAGTCTCCTAATTTGAATAAGCGGGTTTGATTTCATTGAAAGTATGCACCGAAACACACCCGCTCACAACGGCTGACCGCTCGAAACTTCCGACAGGCCCTTGACGCCAGTGCTCGAGTTCGG
>JAYVOO010000078.1:0-2520 GCA_043757905.1 Oligoflexia bacterium | reverse complement strand
CCGGGCGAAGTCCTGCGCGAGCGTCCTGACATAGGTGCCCGAGCTGCACTCCAGCTCGAAAGTAGCGCGCGGCGCTTCATAACTCGGGATCTTGAAGTCGTAGAGCTGCAAGAGCTTAGGTTCCCGCTCCACTTCGATGCCCAGGCGGGCAAGTTCGTAAAGTGGTTTGCCGTCTTTCTTCTTGGCCGAGTGCATTGGAGGAGTTTGGAGATAAGGTTGGAGAGTCAAGTGATGAGCGAGCGACTGAAGCGCCTCGAGCGACGGCGGGATCACCCCGGAGGTTTCGCTCACCGCTTCCGTGGGGTCGCCGGGGATCGTCGTCACGCCGAAATGGATCACGCCCGAATAGTGCTTTCGCGAGCCCAGGAAATACTGCGCGAGCTTCACTGCGCGTCCGACGCAGACGACGAGAAGCCCCGTGGCGAACGGATCGAGCGTGCCTCCATGACCGAGCTTGGGTAGGTCCTTCCGTTTCAATCCGGGCTGACGGAGGCTGCGCTGAAGCTCCTCGACCACTCCGAATGAAGTGATGCCGGGCTCCTTGTTGATCAGGAGCGCGCCGCCTCTTTGGGAAAGCGTTTCCAAGTTCACGCGGGCGTGTCAGAGCCCGAAGTATCGGAGGAGTCAGAGCCGATCTCTTTGAGAAGCTCTTGCACGCGGATCGTGTTCTCGAGTCCGCGGTCTTCCTTGAAGATGATCACCGGCACGTTGCGTACGGTCAGCGCACGCGCCAGATGGCGCCGGAGAAATCCCTGAGCCGAAGCCAGACCGTCCAGGCAGTCTTTCATGCGCTGGCGGGCGCCCTTCTCGGAGAGAGGAGGCGCGCCGTCGTGACCACCCTGATTGCCTCCCAGGATCATCACAAGCACGGTCGCCTGGCCGCCGTCAGGGGTGACCTCGCAGCTCGTGAACGTGACGGAAGGGATGCGCGGGTCTTTCACTTCGCGCGGGACGACCGTCGACAGCTCCTGAAGAATGACTGCCTGAAGCCGGGCTCTTCTAGTTTCCTGCATGCGGTACTACTTTCTTCTCAAGAGTCGAGGGTCGGAGAGATGAGGTCGATCTGGTAAGCCTCGATAATGTCGCCTGGCTTCAGATCGTTGTAATTCTCGATGCCGATGCCGCATTCGAAGCCGGTGGCCACTTCCTTCGCGTCGTCCTTGAAACGACGGAGGGACGACATCTTGCCATCGAATATGATGCGCGAGTCGCGAAGCAACCGGACGTTGGCGCCGCGAGTGATCTTGCCGTCGACGACCGAGGAGCCGGCGATGGTGCCGATCTTGGGGACCGAGAAGATCTGGCGGACTTCGGCGCGACCGAGGAAGCGCTCGACTTTTTTCTTGTCGAGAAGGCCCGTCATCGAAAGCTTCACGTCGTCGATCAGCTCATAGATGATCGAGTAGGTCTTGATCTCGACATGCTCGGCTTCGGCCAGCTGGCGGGCCTTGGTCTCCGGACGCACATTGAATCCGAGAATGATCGCGTTCGAGGCCGAGGCCAGGAGCACGTCGCTTTCGGTGATCCCGCCCGGCGCAGCGAGGATCATCTTGATCTTCACCTTCTCGGTCTGGATTTTAATCAGACTTTCGCGGATGGCTTCGGTGGATCCGAAGACGTCAGCCTTCAGAATTACGTTCAGTTCCTTCACGTCGCCCGTCTTGATCTTGGCGAAGAGGTCGTCCAAGCTCATCTTGGCCTGAGCGCCCGCGACTTTCGCGCGGTTCTTGTCGACTCGGTTGCCGGCGATCTCCCGGGCATCGGCGTCGTTGGCGGCGGCGTTGAAAGTCTCGCCAGCGTTTGGGACACCCTCAAAACCCAGGACCTCGGCAGCGATGCCGGGGAGGACGGACTTCACGGCGCGGCCCTTGTCGTCCGTCATGGCTTTCACTTTGCCGGAGAACGGCCCTGCGACGATCGGATCGCCCAGTTTCAGAGTGCCGCGATTGACGAGCAGACTGACCACGGGGCCGCGGCCCTTTTCGAGGCGGGCTTCCAGCACGGTGCCGGAGGCGAGAGGAGCGGGGTTGCCCTTCAAGTCGAGAACTTCGGCCTGGAGCAGGATCGCGTCCAGGAGTCCTTCGATGTTGGTCTTCTTGAGTGCGGAAACCTGCACGTACTGAGTCTGTCCGCCCCAGTCTTCAGCGAGAAGATTGAGCTCGGCCAGGGACTGCTTGATCTTATCAGGCAGCGCGCCTGGCTTGTCGATCTTGTTGATCGCGACGATGATCGGCACTTCCGCGGCCTGCGCGTGGCTGATGGCCTCGCGAGTCTGCGGCATAACGCCGTCGTCGGCCGAAACAACCAGGATGACGATGTCTGTGACGTTCGCGCCGCGGGCACGCATGACCGAAAACGCTTCGTGGCCTGGAGTATCGATGAACGTGATGAGCTTCCCGTTCTTCTCGACCGTGTAGGCGCCGATGTGCTGGGTGATACCACCGGCTTCGCCGCCTGCAACGTCAGCCTCGCGGATCGCATCCAGGAGCGTGGTCTTGCCGTGGTCGACGTGACCCATGA
>JAYVOO010000077.1:0-9314 GCA_043757905.1 Oligoflexia bacterium | reverse complement strand
GTCCTGAAAAACCTTGAGGGACGCGCTCGGAGCGTCCGTGCACATCGGCTGACCTTCTTCCGGGTCGATCAGGTTACCGGCTTGCACGGCAGCGAAGGTTTGGGCCAGCTTCTGGGCGACCTGTGGAGCGAGCTTGGCGATCGCGACCACTTTGGTGTCCTCGAAGCCTTTGACCGCGCCGTTCGAGTAGACCTTGATACCCCAGCTCTGGGCATGGCCGGGGGGGCCGAAGCCGGCGTAGTGAGTGACTTCGCCGATCAGTGTGACCAAGACGGTGGGAGGTTTCGGGGCGCCATGCGGGCCTTCGTTGGCGGCATGCGCGCCGGTGGCGATCAGAGAAAGGGCGGAAAGCAGGACAAGGGTTGGGTACTTCATGAGAGGCTCCATTTTTGGTTTTTCGATTTCGTGCTGACGGGAAAGAGCTGCACGGTGAGCTCATAAACGGCTTCGGGATTTCCCTTGGCTTCCAGGTCCGCCGCCAGCTCGCGGCGGAACTCTTGAATTCTCTTTCGCGCGTAGGGTACGTGCGCGGAGTCGATCGCCAGGGTCATCGACGAATGGTCACGTTCCTCGGCGGGAATGGTTTCAAGCGCTTCGAGCGCTTTCTCGAGCAGCTGACGGTGGAAGAGGCGGGTCGCTCCGGTCGACACCGCGTTCTCGACTTTGATGGCTTTGCCCGCCTGGCGAAAACGTCCGGGCGCGGTTTCCTCGACGAGCTCTAGCCGCAGCAGGCGCTCCATCGCGAGCCGCGCTTCGGATTCTGGGATCGAGAGCGCGTGCGAGATCCAGCGCGCCTCGAAGCGCGCATGCGGCAGCACGAGCAAGCTCAAGATCGCCAGATGGTACCAGTCGGAGATGACCGCGAAAGTGTCGAGCGAGATCTGTCGATAATCGGCATCAAGAGAGCTGATGGAAATCTGCGCCGGCGGCGCATCGTCTCCGCGATGCGTGAGCTGGCGGCGCTCTTCGGGCGGGAGGCTTAAGAATCCAGCGAGCTTCGCCCCGGCCTTCCGCGAGAGCGGGCGCTTGCCGTTCATGACCAACGAAAGCACGGTGTGGCTCACGCCACTGGCCCTGGCGAAGGAGCGTAGTGAATACTTCGGATTTTTGCGGACCCGCTTGGAAAGCTCGGCGCGAAGAATTTTTTGGGGTTCGGTCTGCCTCATCGTAAATCGGCTTATAGCAACGGTTATAATGCGGAGCAAGAAAATTGAAAACGATCTGGTTTCAATTTTGAAACCGGATGCTGGCGGCGAGATTCGGTGGAATTCCGCGGGCAGGAAGCGCCGCGAAAGTGAGACGGGGCTTCGCGGGGCCCGAAGCGGTGGGCCCGGTGTTCTTCAACAATGCTTAGAGAAACAACGGATCTTCATGATTTACTGGGGAAACATTGCAAATTTCACGGTGGGATTCTCTTGCCATCCCTTCTCTTTTCCATTAATCCGCCTACACCTAAACCACTCTCAAGGAGACTTAATGATGAAGATGTTCGCATCACTTATGATCGCATTGGCCTCGCTCACGGCTCTGTCGGCTTCGGCCAACGAGCTCGACGCGATCGGAGCGCCTCAAAGCCTGATCGTCCGCGAAGACGCACTTGGAAACCGCGAAGTCTATAAGGCTGACGTGACTGCTCCCGTAGCAGACGCACAGTCCGCCAAGCTCGCGCTCCAGACCTTCGTGGTTCCTGCGAACCTGCTGGCCGCAGTCGCCAACTCCTCCGAGCTGGATCAGACTACTTCGAACGGCGCCTGGTGCTCGAATCAGAACAACAACTACTATAGCTCGTACTATTACAGCTATTACTACTCGTACTCTTACTATAACTACTACCCTTGCTACGGCTACTCTTCCGGCGGGTACTCGTATTACTACTACTCTTACAACTACAACTACGGTTGGTACTGAGTCGGTAGCTATGTTCGGAAGCCGTTCCCCGGCGCGAGCTTGGGAGCGGCTTCGATTTCAATTTCGCAAGCAATCGCATGAAGTACCCGGCCATTCGAGCCGGTTTTTAGACCTGGGCTGGCCTGGTCAGAGAAAGTGTTTTAGAAGTTATGAAGCATTTCTTTTCGGTTCTCCTCCTCTCTGTTTCCCTTCTCTCCTCGGCTCACGCCACCAACGAAGTTTCCAATCGCGATGCGCTCCGCAAGCAGCTCGGGTTGACGAACTATCCCGTCGGCGCCGCCCTTAAGGACGTCAAGATCGCGGTCCTCGACAATGGCTTCGCGGGATACGCGCCCGGCAAGGGCTTGCTGCCCGACTCGGCCGAGATGATCGAAGGTCCTAAGAATCCTCAGGCCCCAACTCCCCATGGCCTCGCAATGGCGCAGATCGCCTGGGCCGTCACGGGGCAAACTGCCGCCGGGCCGAAATTCTATCTGATCAACGCGAACGGCTTCAGCAACTTCAAGGCAGCCATCGACTTCGTGATCGCCAATCACGTGACGATCGTCATCTACAGCCAGATCTGGTCGTTCGGAAGCAACTTCGACGGTACAGGCTTTATCAACGCCGAAGTCAACCGCGCGACCCAAGCTGGCGTCATCTGGGTGAACGCCTCGGGCAACAATGGCGGAATGGTCTATAACGGAAACGTCGAGCAGGCCAAGACCGCGACTGGCGAGTTGCGTTTCGACTCCAAGGATTATCTCAGCTTCGAGAACAAGGTGGACGAGAATCCCGTTACTCTCACACTCAGCTGGTCGGATTTCCAGGATTCCGACACTTACAACACTTCAAAGGACCTCGATCTTTTTGTCTACGACTCGGCCGAAAAGCTGATCGGCTCGGGTGAGCTCGTTCAGAGCGGCCAGGCGCCGCCAGCGAGCGGAACATCGAATCTCTCGAGCCACGCGCGCGAGTCAGTCACGCTGCCCGCCCTTGACCGCGGCAAGTACCGGATCCGCATCAAGGCAAAGTCGTCGAACTTCGACGCCAAGGATCGCTTCCGCGTGATGATTGCCGCCGATAAGAACGGCATCGACTTCTCGGATCACACGCCCACGCAGGAGATCATGCCTCCTGCCGACAACGCGACTGTGATCACGGTTGCTGACGGAAGCGGCGTCTCCGCCAAGGGCCCGACTGCCGACGGACGCCGCAAGCCCGACGTCACGATCAAGGATTCGAAGGTCACCTTCACCAACGGCCAGGACACGCAAGGCTCCTCAAACGCTGCGGCCCTTTTTGCGGGTTCGCTCGCAGTGATGAAGTCTCTCGAAGGCTCGATCTCGGCCGCGGGCCTGCTTCGCTATTGCGACCAGACCAATCAGTCGACTTCGAATCTTGCTGATCTCCATCCCATCCAGCCGGGCTTTGTGCCGGTCTGGCTCTGGAACACGGTGCCGGCCGATGGCGTCGTCATGCAGAATTGGAATGGCCGCCTTGTCGTCGTGACCTCGGTCGATCCGCTCCAACTACCTTGGTTCCAGGCTGCGGGCGCATACCGCGTGAATCAGGATGACATCATGGTCGCGTCGCCGTTCGAGAACAAGTGGTACGCGATCCCGAAAGCGATGGAGAGCCAGATTACGGCGCCGTTGATTGAGTACCGGCAGCGCTTTGTGGGCGTCGGCTTCTGGGCGATCCCGCAGCCGTCCCTTCTTACTTCGCTTCACTAGGGTGAACAAGCTACCACGTGAGCTGGGTTTCACTTCGTCGTTCTTCGCGGTCCTCGGATCGGTGATCGGGTCGGCTGTCTTTCTAGTTGCGTCCGATATCACGAAGAGTCTGCCGAGCCCGGGGCTGGCGTTGAGCGTCTGGATCGTTGCAGGAGCGGTTTCACTTTTGGGCGGTCTAATTTTCGCCGAGCTCGGTGCGATGTTTCCGGAAGCGGGCGGCCAGTACGTTTACTTCCGGAAGGCATTCGGACCCGTGCCGGCTTTTCTTTTCGGATGGACCCATTGCTTGATTCTCCTGCCGGGCACTCTTGCTGCCCTCGCCGTCGCATTCGCGCAATTCGCGACGGCGTTCGTGCCGCTCGCGCCCTCGGGCGTGCGGGTGGTCGCTTCGATTTCGATGCTCGCGCTGACTCTTCTCAATTACTGGGGAGTGAAGAGGGGCGCGGTCGTTTTGAATTGGCTCACCTTTTTGAAAACCGGCGCGATTCTCGGATTGAGTGCGGCGGGGCTTTCGCTGCTCTTCACCGGCGGGGCGACTGGGAGCGCGGCCACTGGAGTCGGAGCGGCGCCGGCCGCGATCACCGTGGGAGCTTACGGAGTCGCGTTGATCGCGGCGTTCTGGGCGTTCGACGGCTGGAACGGCCTGTCGCAAGTAGCAGGCGAGATCCGCGATCCTTCGAAGAATATCCCGCGCGCGACAGTAGCGGGTATCCTAGCTGCGACACTGATCTATCTACTGATCAACGGCGCGTATTATCTCGGGCTCTCGCTGCCTGCGATAGCGGCTTCGACGAACGTCGCGGCCGACCTCGCCCGTGCAGTTTTCTCCGGCGGAGGCCTTGCGGGGTTCGCCGCCCAGGCGGTCGCTGCAACAATTCTCTTCTCGACACTCGGCTGCCTGAATGCGGCCGTGATGACCGGCTCCCGCGTGATGTTCGCCGCTGCAGACGAGGGGGATCTCCCCGAGGTGCTCGCTCGCATCCACCCGCGCTTCCACACTCCTTCGAGCTCGCTCGTTTTTCAGCTGGCGACCGCGCTCGTGCTCATCTGGTCGGGCACATACGACCAGCTCTTCACCTACGTAGTCTTCGCCGGTTTCTTGTTTTACGCCCTGACCGCGGTCGCGCTCTTGGTGCTCCGGTGGCGGATACCCAACGTCTCTCGGCCGTACCGGTTGCCGGCTAGCCCGCTTTTGCCTCTGGTCTATATTCTCTTCTGCGTGTTCTTCTTGATTAATTCAGTAATGGAGAAGCCTTGGGAGTCGCTCATCGGAGTTGTAATCATGGGGGCCGGGGTGCCTGCTTTCTATCTCCTCAGGAGAAAAAAGCCTGAAGTTTTGGATTTTCGCACCGCGTAATTGAAGTCAGATAGCCTAATTTATCAATATTCTCCCGGGATCGGCCGAAAGGTAGTTGGGAGAGTGCTTTCTGAATATACTTCTGCTTCTAGATAACGCCGATGCCTGCAAGATGACGAGTTTCGCGTTGGAGGCGCAGCTCGGAGCTTCTGTCGCGCGCGCAGAGTCAGTGCAGAGCGCTTTCGACTGCCTTCTGGATGAGCGCCCTCTGGACCTCATCATTTGCGAGGACAGCGCGGCCAACGCGAAGATCTTCAAGTATATGCTTTCAGTTGGATCCTCCGTGCCGCTGGTTCTGCTCGGCAGTAAGAGCATCGCGTTGCAGGCCTCATCGATCTTCCCGGATCTTAAGATCCTGGGCCGCTACGACCCGGTTGACCCCGTCGAGAAGCTTGTCGAGCTCCTGAAGGACCTCGAGGTTAAGATCACCTCCGATCGCGATCCCGCTGAGGCGGAGTTCTGTCGGATCAATACAGAGCTGCTTCTAAAAGTCGTCCCCCTTCAAGGCGACATCTACGTTCGCCTCTCGAGCATCAAGTTCGTGCGCCTCTTCAAGAAGGGAGACGTCTTCGATGCGAACGACCTGACTCGCTATTTCCACGAGAAGAAGATCGATTATCTCTATCTGAAACGCGATGATTGCGGCGAGTTCATCTCGAAGTTCAAAACCACGCTCGCCACGATCGTATTGGGGGCCCCGCTCGGAGTCCCGCAGGTCTTCCAGACCGCGGCCGCGATTCAGGATTCTATCGTGGAGCTCGCGCAGAGCTTCGGATTCACTCCTGAGCTTCGTTCCATCGTCGATCAGAACGTTAAGCTCGTCATCGGCTCGGTCCGGAAGAATGAGGTACTGAGCGAAGTTCTCAAGCATCTCAAGAAGAACCAAGCCGGATACCTCTCCTCGCATAGCGTGGTGCTCGCGCACATTGCCTGCTGCCTTTCTACGAAGATGGCTTGGCATTCCGACTCGACTTTCGAGAAACTGACGTTCGCGGCTCTGATGCACGACATCGCGCTCAAGAAGGACTCGCTCGCGCAGATCGACACGAAGGCCGAGATCCTGCTGCAACGAAAGACGATCTCCGCAGCCGAGGAAGCGCAGATCCTGAGCCACCCGCAGGCGGCAATCGATTCGATCAAGGCGTTGGCTGCGCTTCCCTCCGACGTCGATACGATCATTCTGCAGCATCACGAGCGCCCTGATGGCACCGGTTTCCCGCGCGGATTGGTGGGCAACCGCATCGCTCCTTTGGCTGCGCTTTTTATCGTCGCTCACGATATCGTGAAGGCGCATCTCGGCGAAGGCCTTTCCCCGGCTCAGTTCGTGGAGAGGCACAGTGCGCGGTACCCTACCGGAACATTCAAGCGGGTCATCGACGCTATCACCACGAGCCTCGCGAACTCCGAAGACGCAGCCTAAGCCGGCAGCTGCGCTTCCTTACTTCATACATAACCCCACTTTAGCTGCCGGGTTGACCAGGCGGGCTATTCTCGGTATACGTCCGAGCAGCCGGTTGCCCGGTGGGAGGTACAGATGGGATTTATCAAAAAGTCTGCAGTAGTCGCTTTCGGTACTCTGGTCATCCAGTCCGCAGCATTCGCGGGCGATTGGAAATGCAATAGCGTGAGCCATGCTCAGGCGTCTTCGTGGGATCAGACGATCTACTCGATTCCCCTGCGGTCCACGTGCACGGTCACTCATCCAAGCAAGGAAGGCTTCAAGAGCCTTCATGAATTCTTCCTGGCTCGGTTGACGAAGCTTGGCACGCTCAAGAATCAGGGAAAGTCTGAGACGCTTCATAGCCTGCCTGGCAAGGTTTGGCAGGTGGAAGATCGTTTCCAGCAGAACGGCGACGACATGATCGTCCAGAATCAGACGCACATCGCGTCTGACGACAAGACCCGCCTGATCAGCTCGACCTTCTCCGACAGTGTCGAAGGAACCGGCAACTCCAAGTACGTCACGTACCTGGACAGCGTCGTCGACGTGACCTCCAGTGACGGTCTGACTTTCAAGGTTGTCTTTGACGGCACGATCAAGCTCGACAAGCCTTGGATTGTTCCTACCAGCTGGTTCGCCAATGGTGCGGAAACGGGCGCGGTCGACGCTTTCTCTAAGACGCGCGACGAGCTGATCGACCAGATCGCCGGCGCTATCTAAGCGCAAGCCAGATTGGTCCTGACCTCAGGACCTTTGACAAAGATACTGGGGTGGGTTTAGTTTCGGCTATGCCCACCCCTTTTCTTTCCGAGGCCTTCCTCTCCGAGATCACCCGCTCATTTCCAGCGGACTTCCTCAGTCGGTCGCCCGAAGACCTCGCCACCTACGGTAAAGACTGGACGAAGGTCTTCCCGCCAAATCCTTCCGCCATCGCTTTTCCCCGCACCACCGACGAAGTCTCGCGTCTGCTGAAGCTCTGCTCGCAGCACAAGGTCGCGGTCGTGCCGTCGGGCGGTCGTACCGGCCTCGCGGGTGGTGCCGTGGCCTCGCAGGGCGAGCTCGTGCTCAGCTTGCAGCGCATGAACCGGATGGGTCCCGTGGACGCCCTTTCGCAAACCGTGCGGGTGCAAGCCGGCGCAGTCACCGAGGCTTTGCATCAGCACTGTGAACCCGAGGGGCTGACGTGGCCGGTGGATTTCGCCTCCAAGGGGTCGAGCCATGTCGGCGGCAACATCGCGACTAACGCCGGCGGCGTGAAGGTGATTCATTACGGCATGACCCGGCAATGGGTGCTGGGCCTGCAAGTCGTGACGATGGACGGCAATGTGTTGGAGCTGAACGGCGCGCTCGAAAAGAACAACACAGGGACGGACCTCCGCCAGCTCTTCATCGGCAGCGAAGGGACGCTTGGCATCATCACCGAAGCGACTCTGAAGCTGACCCGTTTACCGGGCGACCTGGATGTCTTCTTCTTCGCGCTCAACGATATGCCTGCCGTGTTCAAGCTCTTCCAGGAGGCCCGGCGCGCGCCGTTCCCGCTCATGGCTTTCGAGTGCCTGACCCACAACTGCCTCGAGGTGGTGAGCAAGCACATGAATGTGCCTTCGCCATTTACCGCCAGATCGGGCGCCTATGTACTGATGGAGGTCGAGCGGCCGCGCGGCGATGACGCCATCGCGGTTTTCGATGCCTGGCTCGCGGGTCTCTTCGAAAAGGAACTGGTCGTCGACGGTACGCGCGCGATGTCTCCGCGGGAAGCCAAGGATCTTTGGATTCTCCGCGAGGGGGTTGCCGAGAGCCTGTATGCCTACGGCTTCCTTCACAAGAACGATATCGCGCTGCCCGTTGCGGAGCTCGAGGTATTCATCGACGAGATGTATTCAATGTTCAACCGGCTCCATCCCGACCTGGGCGTCTACATGTTTGGACATATCGGCGATGGCAACCTGCACGTAAACACCATGAAGCCCGAGGCGATGGACCGCGACGCATTTCTCAAACGCTGTCACGAGGCAGACCTGGATCTCTTCAAGTTAGTTCAGAACCGCAAGGGCAGCATCTCGGCCGAGCACGGCGTAGGGCTCCTCAAGAAGGACTCGCTCGGTTTCTCGCGCACCGAGGCGGAACTAGGTTATTTCCGTGCCATCAAGAAAGTATTCGACCCGGCCGGGCTCCTTAATCCGGGGAAGATCCTCGACTAATTTCCCGGTTCAAGTGAGCGGGAGTGATTTCGGCGAAAACCTTCAGACGCATTTCCGCGAGCTTTCTCCCAATCAAGGTTGAGACTTCACCGCTCACCACTGAAATTGGACCCAACTGGTGCGTGCGGCGCGCACGGATGACGAGCTCTTCAGCTTCGAGGATGGCGAACCGCGCTGCGCCGTCGGAGAGCGTGAGGTTTGAGATGGAAACCAGGAACGCGCGGCGGACTTCCGGTGCTCCGCCGCGAGAGTGAGTCCAAGCGGCGATGGAATATCCATAGGCCTGTGCAACCCATTCCACGTAACTGGTTGCTCGCACCTGTCCCGCGCTTGCGTAGTTAGCACGAGTATCAAGGCGGACGCGGCACTCTCCGCCGTCCTCGCCGTAGGCGATGACCGAGTCGATCCAGATGGCCGTCGAGCGGTGGGGCATGTATTCTTGTAGGACGCCGACCTCAAGCACGGCTTAAGCCCTTTTCCGCCAGGATCAGGCGTGCGCTACTGGGACGATCGAACTTCAGGCTCGCGTTGAGCGGGAGACGTTCGGTTGACGCGACATTTGCCGCGAGAATCGCGATCCCGAACCGCTCGCGGAGCAGGCGCTGGACCGGCTCGAGTAAGCGCACCCCTTGAAGCAGGACGCCGAGTTCCTCGCCTAAACGCTCATCCGGGAGCGGGACGCAAACGGCGCT
>JAYVOO010000076.1:0-9332 GCA_043757905.1 Oligoflexia bacterium | reverse complement strand
GGCTCAATCCGCGTCCAGGGCGAGGACCTGCGCGGATTCTCGCCCCCGGCCCGCGCCCGTATGGTTGCTTACGTCCCTCCGGATTTTCGCGCTGAGTTCCCACTCTCGGTTGAGGACGCAGTCGCGCTCGGCCGCACCTGCCACGGCTCCGACGCCAAGGCCGGGCTAATCTGCGAGTCGATGGAGCGCGCCTCGTGCCTGCCGCTCCGCGGCCGCGACATCCGCACGCTGAGTGGTGGCGAGAAGCAGCTCGTCCTCGTCGCGCGCGCGCTCGCGCAGAAGTCCCGTGTGCTTTTGCTCGATGAGGCGCTCTCGCGCATGGACCTCCACCACCAGGCGGCCATGGGGAAACTGCTCCGCGAACTCACTGCCGAGGGCCATTCCATCATCCTGGTCGCGCATGACTTGAATCTCGCGGCCGAGTGGGCATCCCGCTGCATCCTACTCAAGGAAGGAAAGCTCGTCGCTCAAGGGCCGATTCAATCGACGCTGAACGAACGCAACCTCGCTCTGCTCTATCCCGATGCGCCGCTCGTCGTTGGCCCAAGCCCGGGCTCAGGCGCGCCGAAGATCTTCTTCCGTCAGAAGTAGATCGTGAGTCCAAAGATATGGGCGGATCCCGAGAGCGGGCTGATCACGCGCTGAAAAGCGTAATCGAACGAAATCTTCGGCCCGAGCCAGCCCAGCCCGAATCCGTAGCCCGAGCCCGTGCGGTTCTCGAAGGCGACATACGAGTCATTGAACTTGCCCAGACGAAGGAAGAAGTCGTTCAGAAGCGGAAGCTCGATCCCCGCGTTGAAGCCGCGGTTGTCGACGGGCAGGTCAGGCGTCCAGTGCGGATCGAGGAAGAACCAGGCGATGCCTTCGAGCGTGAACTTGGTGCCGAGCGAGACCTCACGGTAAAATCCCCGCGCTCTCGTGGACGTGGCCTGAAGTAAATTATCCAAGCCGATGGAGGCCTGAAACCATGGAAAGAAGACGTAGCTGGCAGAAAGGCCGCCATCGAAGAGTTTCTCGCCCGAGCCGTCGTTTGGGAGGATCAGCTTCGTGTCCAGCCCCACCGAGAGCTTGGACGGGATCAGCGCCTTGGAGGCGACGATATGGGCGATCGCCGCATCCTCGCGACGGGTCAGGGCCATACCCGCCTGAAACAGATCGGAGCGGCCGTCCTGGATCGAAAGACTCAGCAAATGCCCGTTAAAATCACTATAACCCGCCGCGTTCTCGCTACCCGCGTTAAACATGAGGTAGTTCGCGCTCAGGCTGTAAGTGTTGAGGAATGAGACGAAAGATGGGTTCAAAAAGATGGCGTCGTTCAGCAAAGGTCCTGCGCGGCTCGCACCTCCGAGCGCCGCAATCCGCGGGGATTCGAAATCGGCGCCGTGGGCGGTCTGGGTGAATGGCACCGAAATGATCAGAATTACGGCTGCAAATGCGGTTTTTACGGAAGTCAGCATTCCCAAATTTCCTTTACATCTCTTTTTGTAATCGCTAGAAGATGCCCCCTATGACAGTACGCTTGAAATCCCGACCTGTCCAAGCCAGCGCTTCCTCTGCCAAGAAGAAGGCTCCTTCGAAAACCGCCTCTGCTTCGACCTCCGCGAAATCCACGCGCAAGACGACGCGCGCTCAGCGACCGGCGCCTGTGCGTAATCAGGCCAGCCTGCCGGGCGGGCCGAAATATAAAGAATTCAAGCGCGATAAGATCGAGTCCTTTCGCAAGCAGCTCACGAGCCGCCGCGAAGCGCTCGCGCGCGAGCTCAGTCTGGTGACCGCCAAATTCATTTCCGACGAAGTCACGTACTCGGACACCCTCGATCAGGCAGCGGCCGACGTCGATCGCAGCTTCGCGCTCCAAATGAGCAATCGAGAACGCAACGTGCTCTGGCAGATCGACGCCGCATTGAAGCGCATCGATCAAGGCACGTACGGCAGTTGCGAGCGCTGCAGCGAATCAATCACGGAAGCGCGCATGAACGTATTCCCGTTCACTACTCTTTGCATCGACTGCAAGGGCGAGTTAGAATCCGAGCAACATCGCTTTTCCGGCCGCGCCTGATTTCTCCTGAGAGCCAGTTGAGTCCAGGGAGGCTGCGAAAATCCCTGCACCCAGGAGATCGCCTCAAGATGATCCAGAGAAGCAAATCGTTCCTGCTTGCGCTCAGCCTGACAACAGCCACGCAGGCTTGGGCGTACATCCCGCCCTCCGCTTTCATCCTCAAGAACCTAGTGTCCAAGCATTCCGGACTGGCCGGCATCCAGGTCACGAGCTTCGTCAACGGGTACGAAGGTGCGAAGCCAAGTGCGCAGCGCTTCAAGGCCACGACCTTTTTCAACGCCTCCTCCGGCATCATCATCGGCTACGCCATCGATGCCTCGACCGGGCAAAAACTCTATCAGATCGAGAAAACCGCGGCGGCGATGAGCGCTCCGGCGACGATCATGCTCGGCACGAATCTCAGGACCGTCGAGAAGGCTCTGAAGAGTCAGGGAGTGGAATTCGCCGAGCCGGATGCGGGCGCCCCTAACGGAATTCCTAATTCCACGTCTGGACAGTCGCTCGTGCGCTTCAAGAGCCAAGTGGCTTGGGTCATTGGCGAGGGCAAAGAGAAGCTTTGGGTCGAGAAGGACAGCTTTCTCCCCATCCGGCTGGTCGGCACCAAGGGCAACGAGATCCGATTCGAGAATTACCGCTTCTATAAGGAATTCCCGTACCCGAGGCTCATCACGGTGATGAGCGGCCCGGAGACGATCGTGCTCCAGGACGAGGCGAGCGAGATTCTCGTCTACTCGGACGCAGCTAAGTTGAAAGCGCCCAAGTTCTCAGGCTCCTCCGGCTTGACCTCGGAGGGTAGCTCCGCTCCCTCGGAGCTGAAGGAGCTCATCCAGCAGTACTATGAAGCTCTTCGCTGACGAACCCGCGCACGTCCTTTCGGTCGCCATCCCGCGGCCCCTGGATGGACTCTTCACCTACCGCCTCCCCGAAAGCATGCTCGATCAGGTGAAGCTCGGCGGCTGGGTCACGGTGCCGTTCGGGCGAAAGACGATCCACGCCTTCATCGTCGAGCCGCCGAAGCCCATCTCGGAGCTTTCAGCCGACATCCCGCTCGACAAGCTGAAGAGCGTGATCGAGGTAAGCGACCAAGGAGTCGTGCTCCCCGATGACGTGCTCGCGCTTTGCCGCTGGGCGAGCGACTACTACATGACTCCGCTCGGAGAAATGCTCCACTGCGCGGCCCCTCCCGCCGCGCTCGGCCTGAAGAGCGCTGGCAAGGCGCCCCGAAAAATGTCCGAGCCCAAGGCTTCGATCCCGGGCTTCGAGCTCACGGCCGAGCAGAATGAGGCGCTCGCCACGATTCGCGGCCTCCGTGATCGCGAGCCGGCCGTCGGAGATTCGACTTTGGCCAGTGCCCCTCGCGTCGCGCTCCTTCAAGGCGTCACCGGAAGCGGCAAGACTGAGCTCTACATCGAGCTTGCGAAAGAAGCGCTCGCGCTAGGCAAAGGTGTACTGCTTCTTGTTCCCGAGATCGCGCTGACATCGCAGCTTCACCGCAGGCTCGAGACGGGCCTCGGCACCCGCGTCGGCCTCTGGCATTCGGCCGTCGCCGACGGAAAGCGCCGCGACTTGAACGCCGCTCTTCGCTCGCGCGAACTACGCGTGATCGTCGGCGCGCGCTCAGCCGTCTTCGCGCCGCTCCCGGACCTGGGGCTGATCGTCGTCGACGAGGAGCATGACCCAACCTACAAGCAGGAGGATCGCGTCCGTTACCACGCACGAGATCTCGCGATCGTCCGTGGTAAGATCACGCGCTCGCTTGTCGTCTTGGGGTCAGCGACTCCGTCCCTCGAATCGCTCGAGCGCGTTCGAGAAGGCCGCTATGAACTTGCGACGCTCAAGCACCGGGTGGCGTCGAGCCGCCTGCCATCGATCGAGATCGTCGATCTGACCGAGGCCGAGCTGGTCGAAGGAACGCAGGCCGTGCTCTCGCGCGACGTGATTACCGCGATCGAAACGACGGTCGCCGCCGGCGAGCAGGCCATCGTTTTTCTCAACCGCCGGGGCTTCGCCTCGTTCCTGCTCTGCCCGGACTGCGGCGAAGTCTGTGGATGCCCTGACTGCTCGATTTCACTCACAGTCCATCAGCGCGCGCGCAAGCTGAAGTGCCATGTCTGCGGACATCAGGAAGAGATTCCGGATTTCTGCGCGAAGTGCAAATGCGACGGACTGAAGGCCCTGGGCGCGGGCACCGAGAGTCTGGAACAAGAGCTGCCGAAGCTCATTCCATCCGTCATCCCTCTCAGACTGGATCGCGATCAGATCACGAGCTCGACTCGGCTCGACGCCGTATTAGAGAGTTTTCGAGCGGGCGAGGCGAACGTTCTCTTGGGCACTCAGATGCTCGTGAAGGGACACGATTTCCCGAACGTCACATTAGTCGTCGTCATTTTGGCGGACGGACTCTTCCGCTGGCCCGACTTCCGCGCGCCTGAACGCGCGCTGCAGATCTTGAAGCAAGTTTCAGGGCGAGCGGGGCGAGGCGAACGGCCAGGCAAAGTGCTCATCCAAGCTTATGACGTTGAGCATCCGGTGATCGAGACCATTCGCGGGAACCTGCCTGAAAGTCAGTTTCTGGAGTCTGAGCGCGAGCTTCGACAAGCGCTTGGCTATCCTCCTTTCGGAAGGCTCGCGCGCATCCGTTTCGAGGCGACCGTGAGCGAGGACGCGAGGACGCGGGCTTACTCGCTGGCCGCGGCTCTTCGCTCCGCTCCGGCGGAGATTCTTGGCCCGAGCGAAGCTTTCCTCGAGAAGGCCAAAGGGATTTATCGGTGGGACATGCTGCTTCGTTCCCGCGACGTACGCGCACTTCGGGAGTCGCTTAATCTGGCCAAGTCCCTCTGCCACAGCCGGAAATGGCAATTCGTTTTGGATGTCGATCCCTATGGAGTAGGATAATGGAGTGGCATCCAAGAAAATCGAAGAGCAGCTCCGCCTAGCCCGCGAGAAGGCCGAGCGCGAGTTCAAGCGCGCCGAGGCCGAGCGTAAGAAACAGCTATTCGATAAGCGCCTCGCCTTCGCTTCGGAAGGCTCGAAGGCCTACGAGGCTTCGGACTACGCGAACGCAGTCCGAGCGATGAGCATGTATCTCGCCGTGCTCGAGCACGCGAAGAAGGTCAAACCGAACGGTCTCACTCCCAACTTGTTCGAGGGCAAGGACCGTAGCGAGCTTCTCATGGTCAGCGCCGTCTATTGGGATCTGGTCAAGATCTATGACCGCACGAAGGCCCGCGACAAGCGGAAGAAATTCTTCGAGTACATGGACAAATACATCCTCTTCTCGAAGGGCATGCCCTACCAGCCGCTCTGCGCGGAGGCGCTTCGTAAGTACGCCGAGCGCGCGACTCACACGGCCGACTTCAAGAAGGCGCACCGGCAGATGACCGGAGCCAAGTGCTTCGTCGCTTCCTCGCTTGCCGATCTGACCGAGGCCAGGACGCTAAACAGCCTGCGCCTTCTGCGCGACGAACGCCTGCTCAAGAGCATCGCGGGCCGCGTATTCGTGCGCGCGTATTACGCCGTCGGACCCGGGCTCGCCGGCGCGATGGACCGGATGCCCCACCCCGTCCGCCGCTCTGTCGCCCGCGCGCTCGACCGATTCGCCAAAATGGTGCCTGACACCTTTTGGTAGAGGGGTTGCGTTAACCCATAGCATTCTCGGGCGACTCTATCTACTCTGATTGACGCGACCCCTCTACCAAAAGGTGTCAGGCACCCTTAGTTGCAGGGCTCGTAGCGGAGGTAAACAACTATCCGGCCGACCGAGAGTGCCGACTGGTTCGGCGTATCGGAGATCAGCACTGCGGAAGAGTTCAACCGCAGGATGTCCGCACCGCCGCACTTCGAGCGGAGCAGGTCGTTTCGTCGGATTAGGGTTCGGCCCTTTTTCGGCGAGCCTGCAGCGCTGACGATGCGGCTTGTGACGACGCCGGTGGTTCCGGCCAGGAAGGATTCAAGGCGGAATCGCGCTTCGGATCCCTGGGCGAGATCGATCTTAGAGCTTAAGTCGATCTGCGAGACCACGACCCGCTTGCCGACGGGCGCTTGCACCGGGATGGAGAGGTTGCAAGCCTGGCGGTCGAGCTTCTTGTTGGTTCCGCCTCCTGAGGCGAGCGCGAAGCGCCGTAGGGTGATGTCGAGAAGGTTCCGTTCAAGGTCGAAGTTCGCGACCGTGCCCTCGAGCTGAGAGGGGCAGCCTGAGCCGGCAACAGCGATCTGGGAAATATCCACGACGGACGAAAGATTGTCCTCGTCGATTAATGGAATGAGGGGCGAGATGCGAGTCAGAATCCGGCGGGTTCCCGGGAATGGCGCGATTGCGGAGGAGATGACGTAGCCATCGTCATTGCGCGCGACTGAGCGGAGCATCTCGTGGAAAACGAGATAGTAGACATCGCTGTCGGACTCGAAGTAGCTGATCCAGCGCGCTTTGTTCAGAGTGATTTTACCTGGAACGCCGATCGCATCGACTTCCGATCCACCGTTGTCGATCAAGGTTGCGCTCTCGACCGAGATCGCGTTGATGTCGAGCGCGGCCCTGAGCGCGTCCAGACTCAGGCCCTGTCCCTTCATGAGAGCTGCGCCTTCGCCGGTCTCCTTCAGGTAGTCGATCACCGATTCGCCCATCTTGATGAACGTGCCGCGGATATGGTCGCCGCCGTTGCCTTCCTTGTTCCCGCTGAAAACCAGGCTGGAGAAAAGGGTGAAGGCAATGGCGACGGTCGAGGTCTTGAATAGAATCTTGTTCTTCATAATCAGGTTCCCTTTTTATTCAATACGGTCAACGGAATCATCTGGAAGCAGGCCTTATAGACCTCGGTCTTATCCCCGGCCTCGAGATAGCCGCTCAGGTGGTCGAGGAATTCGCGAATCATCTTCTTAGCAACTGGGAGCTTGCGCTCGTCGATCGCCATTGTCATGGACGTGAAATCCCGCTCGTCGACTGAGTCCTTCTCGAGGGATCGGCGTGCGAGCTCGAGATTGTCGCCATGGGCTTTGCGAAGGGCCACGCTAGGCACTCCGTCCGGCGTCGAGTACTGGCCGCCGGCGCCAACTAGTGTCCCGCGCGCCGTGCGTCTCATCATCCCGAGGCGTTCCATCCGGTCGAGCGCCGCCTGGGCCTCCGACTGCCGAAGCCCCAGGCGCGCCGCAATCCAGCGGGCTTCTCCTTTGAATCCCTTAGTCTCGGCAAGTGAGTGGATCGCGAAATGATGCCAAGTCGAGACCATATGGAAGTGGTCCATCGACAGCTCAAGGAACTCAGCCTCTGTCTTGGCGGGCATCGACCCGTCCCTGCCTGGCTGTGCGGGAAAGAGATCGAGGACGGCTTTCGATTCCTTCGGATCGAGACAGAGATTCTCGATCAGTCTGCTGGCCATGTCGCGAGAGATCCGGCGTTTGCCTTTGAGGATCTCGGACACAGCGGAAGGGCTCAGGCTCAGCTTCCGCGCGAACGCGCGAAGCGAAAAAGCCGGATTCCTCGAGCGCGACTCGAGAAATGCCTGAGTCATTGCTTTCTGGATGGCCACCTGTCCGGATTGCATCTCAAACTCCCCGCCCCAACAGTTTCATACATGAACTGAGTTGAAATTCATAGAGGTCTTGGAACGCGTTGTTCCAAGACCCCTCCCATCAACCGCCGACATCGGCTTCAGGGGGCACAGGGCTCAAGAGCCACTGTGAAAGCGAAGGAATCGAACTTCAGGGACCCGGAGAGGTGGCTTCCTTTCGACTTCAGGAGAGCCGCGGAATTGAGCCTAAGGATGACTTCCTGGCCGCAGCCCGTCCGTACCAGGTCCTTGAGGAAGGAGAAGCTCAAGTGCTGGCCCGAGTTGGCCCCCCCTCCTTTGAATGTCTTCATGTACTTCGGCCCCACCGATCCGGCCTGGAATGCCTCAGTTTCAAACTGGCCCACCACGCCCTTCGGCAGACTGACCGATCCTTCGGCCGTCAGATCGCTTAGGACCGCGCGAAAACCCTGGGGAATGCTCAGGGGCAGTGCGATCGAGCAATTCTTGCGGTCAAAGGTGTTACCCTTCACGCCGTCAAGGGCGGCCTCGTATTGGTCGAACTCGATCCGAACCTGGTCGCCTCCGAACGGCCCGGCGGTCAGATAAGCCGTCCCCTGCGGGCAGCCGCTTCCCCCAATACCTGGCTGCCCGACTCCGAAAGAGTCCGCCCTCGCCACGCCCGCGACCAGGATTACCGCCGCCATCATCACCCATTTCGATCCCACGCCCATCCCCGATTTTCCGATCATCATAAGAGTCCCCTTTATTATAATTTCTTCGTTTAATACCGGCCCTACACCGGACCCGGCTACCGCTCGAAAGCGCTTCCGGGTGAGAGTGGATTACACCTGTTCAGCGAGCGGGGTCAATGAGGCTTGGAACAAAGCGTTCCAACATTCTTGGAACACCGAGGGGGAATTTCTCTGAGATAACAAGGCTGAAAATGTGTAGTTGACGCAGCGCAATAAATTACATATCAACTTCTGCACAAGGTTTTAAACATCAGCAATAGGGGGTATGCCCATGCCGTCTTTCCGCTCCACGTCCAAGTCGTTCTTTTCGATCAGCTCATTCGCGCTCGCGCTCACGCTCGGGCTGCTGGGAGGAAGCAGTGCCGGGAACGCTTGCAGCGCTTTCCTTTACCCAAGCAACGACCAGGTCTGGGTCGGTCGGAATTTCGACTGGCCGATGACCCATGGATTCATCACGGTCAACAAACGGAATCTGCGCAGGATCTCAATGCCGATCTACGGGCAGAAACGCGCGAGGTGGATCTCTAAATACGGCAGTGTCAGTTTCAATGAGATCGCGCGCGGGCTCCCGCAAGGCGGCATCAACGAGGCAGGCCTCATGGTCGACGTGCTTCAAGTCGACAACACATCTTACCCACCGAACGACTCGCGCGCGACCGTCAGCGAACTCGAGTGGATTCAATACCAGCTCGACAACTACTCGAGCGTCGACGAGATGATCAATCACATTGAAGATGTCAGGATCAAGAAGCTTATCGTTGGCGTCCACTATTTCGCGTGTGACCGCCACCGCAAATGCGCATCGTTCGAGCCTCTCAATGGTAGAATCGAGATTTCGACCATGAGCTCGGTTCCGGTTCTCACCAACGACTCCTACGCCGACTCCTACGCCTATGCGCAGGATTTCCTGCGCAACGACTCCTGCGCCAAAGTTCCGGCCGGTATCGCCTCGCTCGACCGTTTCGCGCGTGCCGCTTGCTCAGTCAAGCGCATCTCCGAATCCAGCAAGAAGCC
>JAYVOO010000075.1:0-9353 GCA_043757905.1 Oligoflexia bacterium | reverse complement strand
CTTCCACCGGCGACTTTAACAGCACCGAAATCAAAAGCGTGTTCTTGGGCATGGCTCCAGGTTATTCGGTCGGAGAGGACTCCGCGAGACTTACCTTGGATCTCGGCTTCGGCGCGCTCGCCACGACCAAGAAGGTGACCTCGTTCCCGTTGAGCGGGAGCTCGTTCACTACCGAATCGTCGGATACCCGCTTTGCTTTGGCACCCGGGGTCCAGGCTGACTTCGACATCAAGCTTGGGATCTTCGCCACATTTGGCGTGCGCTACATCGTCACATTCGGGGAAGTACCCCGTCCGGCGTTGCTAGTACCTGCGGCGGGCATTGGCGTCCACCTTTAGGCCTATTGTCTCGTCAGTCGAGAGGGAGCACGTCCTTCGCCCAGCCATTACGGATCAGAAGATCCAGAGGCTCAAGCACCTTGCCCTTGTCCACCCAGGTCTTGCGGATGAGCGCAACCAGCTCACGTTGGAAGTTGAGGCGCGTGAACTTGGCGGCTTGGGCCCGACACTTGGCCTCGTCAAACGAGACCTCTCCTCGCTCGAGCTTCTGCACTGCGCCGACAAGTCCGTCGATCGTTTGTGGCGTAAATAGAATCCCGGTCTCGGAGGTCACGGTATCAAGCGCGCCCCCTGCGCCAAACGCAATCACGGGTGCGCCGGAAGCCATCGCTTCGAGCGGCGTGATGCCGAAGTCCTCTTGGCCCGGAAAGATGAACGCCCGGCACTTGGAGTAAAGATCGTCAATTGCCTCGTTCGAGAGCGCCCCCAGGAACTGGATCGTCGGTCCCGCGATTTTCTTGAGCGGCTCGGAGTCCTGCCCACCGCCCACGATCAGCAACGGAAGTTTCATCTTGTTAAATGCCTGGATCGCGAGATCCACACGTTTGTAAGGGGCGAAAGCCCCGACCATCAAATAGTTGCCGCTGGGCTGGCGGGGCTGCGTGAAGCGGCTGAGATCGGCGAATGGGTAAACGATATCGGACTCGCGGCCGTAGACTTCGCGAATCTGAGTCTGGATATAGCGGCTAAGCGTGACTAACCGATCGATGCGATCGGGCTGGCTGACGCTGCGATCCCATTTCTGAAGGAAGGGGCGGATCGCGCGGGCGGCGGTGCGCACGGCCAGCGAGGCTTTGCCAGGTCCGAAGTAATCGTCGAAGCGGTCCCACATGTATCTCATCGGTGCGAAAATATAGCTCACATGCACGGCGCCCGGAGCCTTACGCACGCCCTTCGCGACGCAATGGGAAGTCGAGATCACGAGATCGAAGTCGGAGAGATCAAAACGCTCGATAACCTTAGGCAAGGCCGGCAGAAAGTGGCGGTAACGATTTTCGATGCCGGGCACCGACTGGAGCGGGCTCGTGTGCCTTTTTAGCGCCGCGAGCACGGGCGAGAGTTTTCCGGCTGAGTAGATGAGCGTGAAGAGCTCGGCGCGCGGGAAGATCTCCGCGATCGACTCGAGCGTATACTCACCGCCCCTCATTCCCGTCAGCCAGTCATGGACCAGCGCGACTCGCGGGAGCTTGACGGCGCTCAAAGCTGCGTCCGGAAATAGTCGAGCGTCAGTTTGAGACCTGCCTCGAGACCGACGCGCGGCTCCCAGCCCAAAAGCGTGCGCGCGCGAGTGATATCGGGACAGCGTCGCCGAGGATCGTCCGTGCGCGCGGGAAGGTACTTCAGCTCGAGCTTTGAGCCCATCAGGGTTTGGATCGCCTGCGCGAACTCAAGCATTGTCTTCTCGACCGGGTTACCGATGTTCACGGGACCTGTGACCGGGCCCTCGAAAAGCCGGACAATCCCGTCCACGAGATCCGAAACGTAACAGAAACTGCGCGTCTGCTTGCCGTCGCCGTGAAGCGTGAGCGGGCGCCCCTGAAGCGCCTGCATACAGAGCTCAGGCACGACTCGTCCGTCGGACGGTCGCATGCGGGGGCCGTAGGTATTGAAAATCCGCACGATCCGGAGATCCAGTCCGGAATGCCAAGCAGAAGTTGAAGTATAAGCCTCGGCAAAGCGCTTGGTCTCGTCGTAGCAGGAGCGGGGGCCGACCGTGTTCACGTTGCCCCAGTAGTCTTCCGTCTGCGGATGCACCAGCGGATCGCCGTAGACTTCGGAAGTCGAAGCCAGCACGAACCGCGCTTTATGCCGAAGCGCCAGATCGACAGTATGAATGGTGCCGAGTGAATCGACTTTCAGAATCTCGATCGGGATCTTGGCGAAGTCGATCGGGCTTGCGGGGCAGGCGAAATGAAAAACGGCATGCAGGCCGTGCAACTGGAAGAGCTTGAGCTTTGTCTCGTCGATTGGCTCGCAGACATCCTGCTGGAGAAAGTCGAAATGCTCAGACAGGCGCGCATCCTTGAGATTATCCGGATGGCCGGTCACGAAATTGTCAACAACCGTGACGGCATAACCCTTTTTTAGAAGCAGATCGCAAAGGTGGGATCCCACTAGGCCTGCTCCGCCAGTAACCAGCGCATGCTGCATGACTTTCTTCATGGTTCTATTCCTAGCACGCGCCGATAGACTCGGTCCATCTGGGTCGCAAGCCGCTCCGAGGAGTAATGCGCGAGTACGGCACTCCGATCCTCCTGGCGGATGACGACGGACAGGCCAGCCTCGGCCGCGTCCGCAATCTCATCCATCGCCTTCGCCCACTCGCCCTCAAGCCGCGGATCGATCCAGCGGATTGCCTTGCGCGCGGCTTCCGGCAGCTCGCCGATGGCCTCGCGGTGCGGAGCGATGTCCGAGATCGCAGCAGGCACTCCGGAGGCGAGCGCCTCAAGTGGCGGCAGGCCAAATCCTTCGTAAAGCGAAGGGAAAAGCAGCGATCCGCAGTTGGCCAGCAGAATTCGCGAGTCTTCGTCGCTGAGCGAACCTGTCTGGACCAGGCCGGGAACGGCCTCGTAACCGGAATGCGAGAGGACTAGCGGCCAGCGCACGGAAGCGGAACTGCCTTGGCGGAGCCTGAGCGCTTTAAGCAACACCCCCAGGTTCTTGTGCGGCTTCGCATTGGAGAGCGTCAGGAAGTAGCGCCCGCGCTCGAGGCCGTATTTCTCGAGCACGCCGCGCGTCGCGGCGGCCGAAGCCTGCGAGAGAAGCGCGGGATCGAGAGCGTTGTGCACGACTTCAATCCGTTCGGGCGGGATCCCGAGCCAGGCGGCGAGCTCGGAACGGGAAAAGCGCGAAACCGTCAGAAGCGCCGCCGCACGCGAAGCGAATCTCTTGAGCAGCGCTTCGTAATAGATCTTCTTGCCGAGATCTCCGTAGGTGAGATGGTTCAGGTCGTGGACCGTGAGGACCCAAGGGCAGGGCGACCAAAGAAGGCTCGAGAAAGTCGGGCTGTGGTAAAGCTTTGCGTGCTCGAGCTTCAAGAGCGAGGGGACCTCGAGAAGTTCGCCGGGCTTGTGGATCGGGACGCGCGCGCGGCGCGTGCGGAAGCGTTCGAAGATCGGCTGCGAGCAATCCGCTCCGACGAGGAAGACTGGCTCGTACGCAAGGCCCCGTAAGTCGCGGAGCTGCGCGAGGCCCTCGGCCAGCCGGGTCACGTAGCGGGCAAAACCATGTGGAACCAGACCCACCGTGCGCGCATCGATCACGACTCTCGGCAACGCTGTTCTCGAGAGCTCCTCAGACTTCATTGCCGCCCGCCCAATAGAGTGCCCAGGCCATCATCCAAGCCACCTGGTGCTCCACTTTACCTTCCCAGAAATTCACCTGCGTGAGGCCATTGATCTGGAATACGAGCCAGGCGCAGAAAAGCCCGCGCGCGAATTCCAAGCGCCGACCTGTCGGATCGATGAGAAGCCCCTTACGGAAAGCCGCATAGAGCACGGCCAAAATGAAAGCGCAATACGCGAGCCAGGCCAGGGCTCCGAAAATTCCCGCGCCCCCCAAGAGATCCAGGAGATTATTGTGCGCATGTCCCGCGAAGACATCGCTCTTGCCAGACTTCTCCATCAGATAGTAGCCGGACATCTCTTCAGTGTGGTGCCAGCCAATTCCGGTGAGAGGCCTCTCCGCCAGGAAAGTCAGGTTCGTGCGCCACAGGGTGAATCGCGTGTCTGATCCGATGCCGTCGTGAAATCTTTGCTGAATCACGGGATGCTGGCTGACCCCCGCCACTGCGAGTGCAAGTGCGCCGCCCACGATCCAGGCTCGCTTGCCTTTCATCGCGAGGAAGATCCAGGCGATCAGGCCAATCGGAAGCGAGATCCAGAGAGTCCGCGACCAGGTGAAAAAGAGCGTGGTGAAACCCAGGAGGCACCCCGCCATGAGCAGCCACCGCGGAAGACCAAGAGCGCGGGAGCGCATGGGCGAGGCCGCGAAATCCAGACACGCGAAGAAAGGGAAAATCAGGATACTTGCCACCGATAGGTGGTGCCCAAGAAAGAGGATCGCATGGAAAAACGGCTCATGGCCGGGGATTTTCTGAGCGCGCGGCCAGCCGGTGAAATGCTGGCCGATCCCGAGCGCCGAAAGCGCGATGAACGCGAGAAGCCAGGCTTGCAGCGCGAGCCTGCGGCCCTCTATGGGAAGGACTCGGAGCAACGCCACTAATCCAAGGGGCCAGAAGAGATACCAGAGCTTGAACGAGTCCTTGAGAAAACTGATATCGGGCGCGTGGCCGTAGAAACTGAGCGGCCAGAGCGCAGCCGCAGCCAGGCTGAGCAGGCAAGCGAACGCAAGGCTCAGGGCCAGGATCGCAAACGCGCGAGAGACCGGCAGCGTGAGCTCGGCGCGCAGCGTACGAAGCCACGCGGGCAAGCCGCCCGAAGCGGCGAGAGCAAGAAAGAGCAGACCGAGCCCGATGCTCATCACGGCCATCGAAACCAAAGTTGATACCGCGTAAAGCGCGAGGCCGGCGGCCAGGATCACGGCGGAACGGGAGGTTTGCGGCTTCGGCTCGGTCCATTTGCTCAAAAGTCAGGGCCTCTTTTTTTTCGCGGGCGGATTCACGTGGGCGCGGGGAAAGCGGCAAACCGTGAGAAGTTCGCACTTCCCGCAGATCTCGCTTCGATATTTTTTCTGACAGAGATCCAGGATCCCTAGCCGCGCCAGCGAGAAGTCGTAGCGCGTGGGATCTTTTGGATCGCAGGCCTTCAGCCGCTCCGTGATCTCAAGCGCGGCTTTCCAGTTCAAGCTCTTTCGGCGAGTGAGCTCCAGGTACTGGCTGATCCGACCCGTATGGGTATCGAGTGGCATGACGAGCTGGGAGGGCTTGAGGAACCTGCCCTCGGGAAAAGTCGAGCGAAGCGGGCTCGCTTCTCCCCAGAGCCCGAGGTCCAGGCGATCTGAATCGCGCCCCATCCAGCGAAGAAGCATGCACCAGCGCTTGCAGCAGCTGCCGTCGCGCGGCGCGGTCAGCATATGGAGAAAGGAGGCGCGCGGGCCGGCTAGCTCAGGCTCGAGCTCCCGCGCCCAGTCTTTCCAGGTGCCGATCAATTGATCGAGCGCGCCCTCGACCGTCGCGTCCTCGGGGTCGAGACCGCTTAAAAGATGCGCGCCCAAGCTTCCGTATTCGCTCCAGCAGCGCGCGAGAAGCCGGAGCAGCAGCAGGATATCGTGTCCCGGATTGAAGCGATGGACCAGCGGCGCAAAGCGCGCGCGCGCCGGCTCAAGGTGCATCGACTCGCTCGCGCCCGATCGAAGCCCGCGAACGAAGCTCGCGGGACCAGCAGGCGAAAGCTCGACCATCGCTTCCAAGACGCTCGTCACGGAGCGGCGGATCTGTTTGACGTTGCCGTAGGCCAAGAGCGCAGAGAGAAGCGCGACTGCCTCCTGATCCCAAGGGTCGCTATACTGGTGAGCAAATTCAAGCGGATCTGAACCTAGAAATTCTGGGCGGTGGTACCGCTTGCTCAGTCGGTTGAGGAAGAACTGCAGCTCAGCCATGCCGATTGCTATACTGCATCGCGCAGTGAATAGCACCCCTTGAGAGACCTCGACTTCTGTGTCATTCAAGAGAACAGATGATCATCCGATCCCCCAGCCGCGTTCTTGCGCTCATCGTCGCGCTCTCTCTGAGCCATTCAGCTGGTGGCTCTCGTTTCGCGTATGCCGCGGGCGAGACGACCCAGTTACCCGAATCCGACATTCCCACCGCTCCCTCCGCGCCCAAGCGCCTCAAGCAGAACGATCCGGTTGAATCTTTCCGCTGCGACCGCCAGTTCATTTACAACGGGCGGACCCTCCAGTGCGATTCCTTTGTCCGGCGCGACGCGGAGGGACTGAGACCCATCCTCCGAGATGTTCCCGCTGCGATCGCCGAGCTCGACGCGTACCAGTCCACGCGTAAGAGCATCCGGTATCTCGCCTATTTCACAACTCTTGGCCTCGCGGCCGTCATCCTAGGGATCGCCATCAGCCACCCTCCCATCGACGACGGGGACATCAAGCCTGGCGGCTTCCTCGCGCTGGCTGGCGTAGGCACGACCGCCTTCACCTTCCTCTACTCGCTGAGCCTGAGTCAGACGAACGAGAAGAGAGTCGGGCGCGCCGTGGAACTGTTCAATCAAGCAAATCCCGATCACCCGATCGTCCTGCAGTTCACGACGAATCTCGGCTTTTAACCCAAGCCTCGCTTGAGGTTTTCGGCTCTTCCAAGTAGGGTCCCTACCGATGCCAAGACGCCAAGATATCCGCAAGATCCTCCTGATCGGAAGCGGCCCGATCGTGATCGGCCAGGCCTGCGAGTTCGACTACTCCGGGACGCAAGCGCTGAAGGCGCTCAAGGAGGAGGGCTACCAAGTCGTCCTGGTGAACTCCAACCCGGCCACGATCATGACGGACCCGGAACTTTCGGACCGCGTGTATGTCGAGCCGCTTACGGTGGAGTTCGTCGAACGCGTGATCGAAGCCGAGAAACCCGACGCGCTTCTCCCGACGATGGGCGGCCAGACGGCGCTGAACCTTACGATGGCACTTCACAAAGCCGGCATCCTAAAAAAACACGGAGTCGAGATCCTGGGCGCCCGCCCGGATGCGATCCACCGCGCGGAAGACCGCGAGACTTTCAAGGCGACCATGAACGCGATCGGCGTGCAGTCCGCGCGCTCGCGCGTCGCGCGATCGTCCGAGGACGGCGATGCGATCATTGCGGAGTTCGGCCTGCCGCTGATCCTGCGTCCTTCATTCACATTGGGTGGCGAAGGCGGCGGTACCGCCGCCACCAAGGAAGAGTTCCTGCAGAAACTCGACCGCGCCCTCTTCCTGTCGCCCAACAAAGACGTGCTCGTCGAGGAAAGCCTCATCGGGTGGAAAGAGTTCGAACTCGAGGTCGTGCGAGACCGCAAGGACAACGTCATCATCGTCTGCTCGATCGAGAACTTCGATCCGATGGGCGTGCACACCGGCGACTCCATCACGGTCGCGCCCGCTCAGACCCTGACGGACCGCGAGTACCAGAGCCTGCGGAATCAGGCGATCAAGATCATCCGCGCCATCGGCGTCGAGACGGGCGGCTCCAACATCCAGTTCGCGATTAACCCCGTCGATGGGCGCGTGATCGTCATCGAGATGAACCCGCGCGTCTCACGTTCCAGCGCGCTAGCGTCCAAGGCCACGGGCTTTCCAATCGCAAGGGTCGCCGCCAAGCTCGCGGTCGGCTACACTCTCGACGAGCTGACCAACGACATCACGGGCACCACTCCCTGCAGCTTCGAGCCATCGATCGATTACGTGGTGACGAAGATCCCGCGCTTCGACTTCGAGAAGTTTCGCCCGACCGAGCCGATCCTCAACACGCAGATGAAGTCCGTCGGCGAAGTGATGGCCATCGGCCGGACCTTCGAGGAGTCGCTGGGCAAGGCGCTCGCCGGACTCGAGACCGATGCTCCTTGGTTCATGCCACTGGCAGACCAGAAAGGGTTTCCGGAGATTCCCGAGGCCTATGTCGGCAAGATGCCTCCCGGCGTGCGCTGGGACCTGATCGAGAACGCGCATCCCAAGCGAATCTGGGCCATCGGCGACGCGATTCGAAACGGCGCCACGGTCGCGGAGATCTCCAAGCGCTCGCATATCGACCCCTGGTTCCTCGAGCGCATCGTGCTCATGATGGAAGGCGAAAAGGTCCTGAAAGCCAACAAGTGGCCGCTCGGTAGAGAGCAGCTGAAGAAGCTGAAGCTCAGGGGCTGGACGGATCGCGGAATCGCGGGCGTGCTCAAGATGACCGAGGAGCAGGTGCGGCTCGACCGCGAAGCCCTCGACCTACACGGTGCGTTTCAGTCCGTCGACACCTGCGCGGGCGAGTTCGAGGCAAAGACTCCCTACCTTTATAGTACGTATAACGGCTCAGACGAGTCCCGCCGCACGGACCGCCCCAAGGTCATGATCTTGGGCGGCGGACCGAACCGCATTGGCCAAGGCATCGAGTTCGACTACTGTTGCGTGCACGCGGCGATGTCGCTCCGCTCGCTCGGCATCGAGACCATCATGGTGAACTCGAACCCCGAGACCGTGAGCACGGACTTCGACATTTCCGACAAGCTCTACTTCGAGCCCCTGACGCCTGAGCACGTGCTCAATATCGCCCGCATCGAGAAGCCTCTCGGCGTGATCGTGCAGTTTGGTGGCCAGACGCCGCTCAAGATCGCGCAAGCGCTCGAACGCGGCGGCCTCAAAGTGCTCGGCACCTCGACCGCGAGCATCGAGCTTGCCGAAGACCGGGAAAAGTTCGAAGAGCTCGTGCGCGACCTGAAGTCCCTCGGACTCGAGCAGCCAGAAGCCGCCATCGCCCGCACAGCCGAAGAAGCCGTCGAACGCGCGAACAAGCTGGGCTATCCCGTCCTCATTCGCCCTTCTTTCGTCCTGGGCGGCAAAGGCATGCGCATCGTCCACAGCGAAGCGATGCTCAAGCAGTGGATTGACGAGGCCATCCATGTCTCCGACACGCATCCGGTTCTGATCGACCGTTTTCTCGATCAGGCGACCGAAGTCGACGTCGATGCCATCAGCGACGGCCGCGACACGTTCATCGCAGGTTTAATGGAGCATATCGAGGAAGCCGGCATCCACTCGGGCGACAGCGCATGCAGCCTACCCGTCGTCACGCTTTCCGTCTCGATCTGCGACCGCATTCGCACCTACATGCGAGAGCTCGCCAAACGCTTGCGCGTGATCGGTCTGATGAACGCGCAGTTCGCGATCAAGGGCGACCGGATCTTCCTTCTCGAGGTGAACCCGCGCGCCTCCCGCACGATCCCGTTCGTCTCGAAGGCCGTGGGCAAGCCTCTGGCGAAGCTCGCGGTCCAGGTCATGATGGGCAAGTCGCTCCACGACTTGGGCATCCGCGAGGATCTCGATCTGAACATGACGACCTTCAACGTGAAGGCACCGGTCTTTCCATTCAAC
>JAYVOO010000074.1:0-2541 GCA_043757905.1 Oligoflexia bacterium | reverse complement strand
TCTGTCGAGCCACGAGCTCCGGCGCTTCGAGACGCATCAGGCGCTTAATACTGAAATCTTCAACGGTAAAGCTTGCCATCACGCAGCCCGCAAGGACGGCGCGGCGTAGGAGTGTCTCCCACTGCCGAGGGTCCTGGGTCGCGAGATCGCGGTGCGCCTTCGCTTCGGCTAGATAACCCATGAATGCGCCGGCGAAACTGTCGCCCGCTCCGGTCGGATCCACCACCCGGTCCACCGGGAATGCCGGTGCCATGAAAATTCCCTGTGCCGTGAAAAGCATTGCGCCGTATTCGCCGCGTTTGATGATCACGACCTTCGGGCCCAGCTCGCGGATGATCTCCGCCGCACGCATGATATTGCGCTGGCCAGAAAGCAGGTAGGCTTCGCCTTCGTTGATGGAGAGGATGTCCACGCGCTTTAGCGTCTTCTTGAGCTCGTCAAGCTTGCCCGTGATCCAAAAGTTCATGCTGTCGCAGGCGACGAGCGCGGGCGACTTGACCTGATCGAGCACCTTCTGCTGGAGGACTGGATCGATGTTCGCGAGGAACACATAACCCGCTTCCTGATGAGCCGCCGAAAGCTGGGGATCGAAATGCTCGAACACGTTGAGTGCAGTCGTCAATGTCCTTGCCTCGTTCATGTTCTGATCGTAGGCGCCCGCCCAATGGAAGGTCTTGCCTGGGACGACTTTGATCCCCGAGACATCGATCTTGCGCTTCGAGAGCCAGTCGAGATGGTCCTTCGGGAAGTCTTCGCCTACCACGCCAACGATCTGGACTGGCGCGTAGAACGAGGAGGCGATGGAGAAGTAGTTGCCAGATCCACCCAAGACGGATTCGGCTTTGCCCGCTGGCGTTTCGATTGAGTCAAACGCCACGGATCCCACGACAAGAATGTTCTGATTTTTCACAGGCTGGAATAAAGCCCGGCTGACTCGATCTGTCAATAATAGATCGCTCGCGGATCGCGGGTTTCGGCCCTGGTTTTCGGCATTTCGAGCTTTGAAAGGCGCTCGGCTTGCGCGAGAGCTGGGGAGAGCGCATCCCAGCCGATCTCCTCGAGGGGCTCCCAGCCATCGGGTTTCGCTCGGCAGGCCCGGCAGTAGAGCGTGACCGGAGCGCTCGCGCCCGAATGGAAGACCGCGAGCCAGGCCGAGTTCCTACCGATCCAGACCTGGCCTGGCCGATCCATCTGGGAGGGCAGGGATTTCAGGGCTTTTTGGAACAAGCCGTTCTCCTGAAGCTCGCGATACCCGCGAGAGCCGAGGGCAAGTTTCCAGACGAGCGGCTGCGGGATGTTTTGGCGTTTCCAGCTCAGGAGGGTTTCTCTCGCCGTGGCGTCATAGGCTAGGACCGCCAGGCAAATGCCTGCGAGAAAGAGCGAGCCGGTCATCGCCCGCCGGCCGACGACGCCGGAGAGCAGCGTCAGCCCGCTCCAGCGGCTCTGAGCATCCCGCGATAGAGCAAGTGCTCGCGAGTGAGCCCGCCCGACAAAAGCACGAGTGTGGTGAAGAAGAGCAGAATCCATACGATCGCCTCCATGAGAGCCTGACCGGACGCCTTAGCGGAAAGGTTGGGTCCAGCTTGTTTTCCAGTTTCCATTTGAAGAGCCTCCTTCGGCGTAGACCCAGGCCGCCGCGACCCGGGGGGAGTGGTGAAGCTTGAGTCGGAACACGGCGTTTTCCGCGCCCGTCCACCGGAGCACGCCCGGCCCGAGCGCATCCGGAGGGTCGCGAACCCAGCTCAGCGATGGCAGCGGCATGGCCAGCCCTCGCGCGCCCGAGCATCCGCCACGCATCAGCCACTCCACCCGCCGGGCTTCCCAGACCGCGAGCGCGATCGTCTGGCGGAGGACCTCGGCCGCGAGCGCGGCTTCGATGGCGGGAATTGCGGCCGGTAAGAGAGTGGCCGCCCCTCGACTGATTCTCAGCGCAAGGATCTCCCGATTCGCCGCGATGATCCCATCTTGAGTTTCACTCAGCTCCAGTGCTTTGCGGCCGACGCATCGGTCGATCGAGAGCTGGATCTCAGCGAGGATCCGCCAGTGGCGGGCGAAGCCCCAGATCCCGAGTCCGGTGACGAGAAGCAAGCTGAGCACGAAAAGCAGAGCCAGCGAAAGCGAGCCGCGCGGGTTTCGCAATGAGTCCATCAGAATCTCCCGGGTAGGAGCTTCGGCAGGTGAACCCGTTCGGGCGCTCCTCCCGGACCGCACGCGGCTTCTCCGATCACCTCGCTCGGCGTCTCCGTCAGGCTGACGGGAGGGCCGACGACCGTGGGTCTCTCCACGCCGTTCAGCCGGGCGTGAGTCTTCTCGAATACGATGTAAACGCATTTGCTCCTCTCCCAATGCAACTTCATCAGCCATCCGGCTCCGCTCACCGCGAAGATGAGCAGGCCCGAGGTGAGCATGAATTCCAGGATGGTCTGACCGGATTGGCGGTTGGTCATCGCGGACTTTCACTCCTCGATCTTCACGTCCTTGTCGATGTGGCGCTGAACCAGGTCGATCTTGCTCTTGACCGTTGTTCCCAGCGTCTTGGCC
>JAYVOO010000073.1:0-9377 GCA_043757905.1 Oligoflexia bacterium | reverse complement strand
TAGGTATCTTTTGGGCGATCTTCGGCATGCCCGCGGACTCGCACGTGAGCGCATTGAGTCTGGCGCAAGGGACCTTCGCCTGCCTGCTCGCGGGTTATCTCTATTTCACGATGCTGAGCTGCCTGGAGATGGTCGCCTTCTGGGCGGACCATGTCTGGAGCCTGGTTGTCATCATCCGCCTCTCGACGACGCTGCTCGGCGGCGGCCTCATTCCTCTCAGTCTGTTCCCGGGCTGGGCGCAAACGGCGCTTGCGGCCTCGCCTTTTCCGTACATCCTTTCCTTCCCGGTGCGCGCGTTCCTCGGCCGGATCGACGGCGAGCGCTTCTGGCTTGAGACCGGCATGGTCATCGCCTGGTCGCTCGGGTTCACCGCTTGCGCCTCACTCATCTGGCGGAGCGGCACGCGCCGCTATGCGGGAGTGGGTATCTGATGCTCGCGCGCTACTTCAGGCTCTATGCCGACTTCCTGCGCTTCTCCTTCTCGAAGTCCATGGAGTTCCGCTTCGATTTTTTCTTCCGGATCGGGATGGACGGGCTCTACTATTTTGTCAGTCTCGCGTTTTACCGCATTCTCTTCCTGCACACGGGCTTGCTGGGCGGCTGGAGTGAGAACCAGATGATGGTCTTCGTTTCGGGTTACCTGATCATCGACGCGCTCTTTATGACGATCTGTTCGAACAATTTTTACATCTTGCCCACACAGATCAATAAAGGCGATCTCGACTACTACATGGTCCGCCCCGTCTCGACGCTTTTCTTCGTCACGCTTCGCGACTTCGCAGGTAATTCGTTCGTGAACCTGATCATGGCGCTTTCGATCTTCGCATGGTCAGTCCATAGTTATCCCGGCCCATTCGGCATAGGGAAGGCCGCGCTTTTTCTCGTGCTGATCTTTAACGGCGCCTATCTCTACTCCTGCGTCCGTCTTCTTCTGATCATCCCGGTCTTTTGGACGCACTCCAGCCGCGGGCTTGAGCAAGTCTTCTGGGGGCTGACGAAGTTCATGGAGAGGCCGGACGGGATATTCCGCGGATGGTCGAGATTGATCTTCTCCACAATCCTGCCCTTTAGCCTGATGGCGTCGTTTCCTGCTCGCCTCGTCCTCGAGGAATTTCACTGGGGCGTTTTCACGCACCTTATCGCGGTCACCATCGCCATGACTTTCGTGGTGCGCTGGCTTTGGGGATTCGGACTCAGATCCTACTCGTCGGCTTCGTCCTGACGCCTGTCTAAATATTCGACAGTTCCAGGGACCAGGCTGAACCTACGCCGGATCTGGCCGGGGGAACGGCTATTGCTTGATCCTTCCCTTGGAATGCGAAACACCGGAGTTTTCACTTCTTTCTTACTGTTCTCGGCGCTCTTGACCTTGGTCTGGACAGCGCTAGATCACCGCGAACCCATCGCTGCGAGAGAGCCCAGTGCCGCCCACGGTGCCCCACCCGTGAGCCGCCGAGCGATCCTGGCGTACTTCGATTATGCCGTCGCGGGCCTCCACCGGGACCCGGAGCGGGAATACCGCTGGCAATGGCGAACGCGTTCCCGCGAGTCGGCCGAGAAGAACCGCACGATCCAGCTCGGCGAAACTGACTTTCCCCGTTTCTCGGAATACCGAGGCGAGACTTGGGTGTTGGGAGATCATCATTACCGGCTGGTGAACATTGGGAGCAACGTCGAAAGAGAGGATCAGCACCACGCTGATGAAGCCGTTGCGCGATTTCAGCGCGAGCAGGGTGATTCCAGCGGTCTGCCGATCGAGATCGTGGGAAACAAGAAACTTGCAGCCGACCGGCTGCTCAAGCTTCGGGTCGAGTTGATGAGAAAGGTCGTCGCGGAGTACCTCCACCGAAAGTTTCACCGCTTCGCGCTGAACGACCTCCACCTGATGCTCGCTGCCTGGGATCCGAGGCATTCGGATAATGACACGTTCGTCATCCTGAAGGACGCGCCCGAGGATCTCGAACCGCTCGAGGCTGAAGAATTCATGAAGCTCGTGGTGATGACCGGCCAGGTGAACCGCATGGACAGCTCAAATGCGGAATACGGAATCGCCCCCCCCGGAGGCGCGCCCGCCTTCCCGAGCCCCTGGTCGTTTGACGCTCGCCACCTCTTGGACGTCCAGCGGCCCCACCATGGCACTTCCAGGACGGAACTCCTGACGGAGCTCAACGGACTTCGGAAGACGAAGGCGATCACGAACATCTCCCGCCTCATGAGCTTTGACCCCGCGTTACCCAGGGAAATCAGAGACGGCTTAGTCTACAAGCTGCTTGCCCGCGGCAGCGAGGCCCATGCGGACGGGCGCGGCGGTTTCGCGTTTTTCTCGTTCGACCCGGCCACGCGGAAGCTATTCGACTTCCTGAAGCCCGAGGAGTTCCGCTGGATCATCCTTGATCCGAAACCCTTCCTGAGCGGCGCGGGCCCCTGGAACGTGACCAGAAACGACTCCCTGCGACGGGAGATGCTCTGGTCCTTCGACCTCGCGAACCAGGAGCACGCCGAAATCCTCGAGAAGCTGAGGCTCGCGTATCTCAAGCTTCGCGGGACCGAGTGACTCAGTCGATGGTCTTCGTGTCGATGCTGATCAGCGCGCAACCGTTCTTCGTGACGGCTTCGGCGACGATCGTGTAGGTCGTGCTGCCTTCGAAGGTCTCGCCTTCGAAGTGGGTCAGGCTCTCCAGGCGAAGCTCCCAGGTTTCCGTCGTTTCGTCCCAATCCGTAAAGCCGCTTTTCGCCATCGTGAGCGTCACGTTCGGAGCCCCTTGGCTTGCCGCGAAGATTTGGTCGTTGAGGGACTGGAGCAGGCCTTCGCAGCGGAACTTGTGATGAGCGCTGTGGGCCGAAGCCAGAGCTGGGAGGCTGAGAATGGACGAGAGCAGAAGGAATGCGAGGGTTTTGTTGCGGGATTTCATAGAATTCTCCGATCGAGGGTTAGGGATTAAGAAACCGTTCATGGGCGGGTTCTAACGCAAATGACATAATGCGTCAATATAAAAGTGAATCAGATTCACTTTTTTAGATATTCACTTCACTTTTCAGGCATACCGACCGATCCGGATGCTAAGAAGGATGAATGCCAAGCAAAGGTGAAAGAACCCGCAGCGCGATCCTGGAGAAGGCTCTGGACCTCTTCGAGAAGAAGGGAGCCCACGAGGTGCTCCTGC
Source organism: Oligoflexia bacterium (assembly GCA_043757905.1). GTDB lineage: Bacteria > Bdellovibrionota > UBA1018 > UBA1018 > UBA1018 > JAYVOO01. The sequence continues at coordinate 6,213 of JAYVOO010000073.1, read as the reverse complement.
GTGAGATCGGCAAACCCCTGAGACTGGCGCCGGCGACGGTCCATAAGCACTTCCCCAGCCGGGACGTTCTCATCGAGGCTTGCTGCCGCGAAGGGATCCAGAGGGCCCGCAGCTTCGTCGACGAGCGAATCCCCGAGAACGACCCGGCCGAGCGCAAGCTTCGGCACTACATCCACGCCAATTTCCTTTGGGTGACCGAGCTTCGTCGCGAGCTGCACGTGCTTCTGACGATGTATTACCTGGGACTGACTTCCAAGTTCTTCAGGGATCTTCACGCCGAGATTGATCAGATCAGCGTCGCCCGGATCGAAAGTCTGTTGATTCAGGGCGTTCGCGAGGGGGCCTGGAGCCCGCAGGAGTGCGCGCCTCTGGCGCGAGCGCTCCATAGTCTGCTCGTGGGTGAGATGATCAAAGCCTACCGGGAGGAAAACTCTTTCTCAGCCGAATCCCGCACGCGCGCATTTTGGAAGATCGCGAAAAAACTGGTACAGGCCCCGGCCTAGAACCCCGCGAACTCGCGCGTCTGCTTGCAAAGCAGCCGCTCGCCGTCGCCGAGGATCTTGAATTTTATATCCGGCGCTTTGAGCTTCTTGTTGTCCACGGTGGCGATCTCAAGCGGCTCGGGATCGCTTACGACCGGCTTTCATGGCTTCCTTTCCGGGCAGGACAGGATTTTCTCGATTGTGATATCGGTGCGGCCTTCGGCGATGGCGGCGCGGATCTTCTCGCAGGCCACTTCGCCGAGCTTGGAGGCGTGGCCAGTGAGGTTCGCGACCATCGGTCCCGCAAAATAGAGCGTGAGAATCATGACGAGGTAATCCTTCAGGACGCGCACGACACCCGGACGGTTCTGGGGATCGATCCCGAGCAGCTCACCCTTTCGGCGCGACTCCTCGAGGCGGGCGATCTCGTCGGTCAGAGCGACATTCAAGTGGACGGCATTCTCGGGGTCTTTGGCCGCATCGCGGACTCGGAACCAAAGATCGCGCAGGTCGAGACGGCGCGCGAGGTACTTGAAGACCACATGGTTCTTCTGGTCCTCTTCATTGCCTTTGGCTTGAAGCCTGACTAGCTCTTTGACCTGCTCGAGAGCGGACAGGTTCGCCCAGTTATAGCTGAGCTCCAGGAGCTCGTAGCCGTACTGGTCGTTCCAGTCGAGAGTTTCCTGGAATCGGGTCAGCTTGTCGAGCACCTGCGTGAAATCGGGCATTTTCGCGCGCTGGAGCCAGTCGCTGAGCGCAGTGTCGTGGCGCGAGAGCCAGCGGAAGATCTTCTCGATCGGCGCAGATGTCAGCAGCCGCTTGCCCGCGTGCCGGAGCTGCACAGCGCGCTCGTGGTCCTGCTCGGAGGCGATGACCGCCGCATGCGGGCGATAACTCCAGAGGCGGGTCAGCGAGGAAGAAGGCGCGCCGTCCGCGACGAGCGCGAGGTAATTCTCGGTGGCCGATAGACCTGACCCAGGAAGCGCGGGCGGGAGCCCGGCTGCCAACCGGCCTTGATTGAAATCTTGATCATCCTGCTTCAGTAGATCCATGAAGCGCCAGTCGCGGATGCCGATTCCTTCCAGCAGGTACTCGGCGTTCTGCTTTGCGAGCGGCGTAGTGACCGTGGCGTCTTTCCGTACCCATTCGAGATGGCTCATGATGGCACGGTAATAAGCGACGTAGCGGCCGAAGTGCTCTGCTGATTCGAGATAAGCTTCGTCTTGGACTTTGGCGAGCTCGACGAGCTTCTCCTGGGACTGCGCCGGAAACGAAGGATCCGCGGAGAGCTCCGCGTAATTTCTCAGCCGCGCGAGCGCCGTCGTCATGCGCAGCTCTGCGTGCTCGACCAGGAAGCTCATGTCTTGGATGTTGACTGCGATCGGGATGCCTTTCCTAAACGGGAACATCTCGACGACGAGCTTGCGTGCTTCGGGTGCGCTGCCAGTTCGGAGCGTGCGCTGGAGAGATGCGATCAGGTCCTGGATCTTGATCCGGACGGCCGGGACCCGTTCGCCGAAAAGTTTTTTGATGAGGGAAGTGTGGCCGCTCTTGCGCAGCACGCTCCCGATACTCATGTCTTCGACGAATTGATGGGACTCCGTTCGGATCGCAGGATGCGGGCCGGCCGAGGCGACGCCATTCAGGAGGATGGAAGAAATGAGAAAGCTTGAAATCAGACGCCGGTACATCGAACCACCCATACACGGTTATATAAGGAGGAGATTTAACAGCGTTGACTCATAGTGTCAATACGCAAGAAGCAATTGCGTTATCGCGCGGATACAGCTCCACAACCTTTCGCAATGAACCCTGGGTGAACACATAGACCATTGATATTGCTATATTTAATAAATTATTAAAATAAGCGCCTTTCAGTTTGCCATTTTGACGCACTGCGTGATAAATCATAAAACGTATGAAACACCTCTCGCTGATGTTGATCGTTGCGTCGAACCTCCTGCTAACTCCCGTTTCGAACGCGCAAACGTTCGGCGCGCCTCGCGGCCGGTTACATCACCTCGAGTACTTCGTGAAACGCGCGATTCAGCGCGCGAGCCGCGCGAAATACGCGCTGCTCCTCGGCACCGGCACCGCAGTCTGCATGTCCTCTTGCGCGACCGGCCCCGCGCCTGGGCGCCCGGGCCCACGGGTCTCCGGTTACACTCAATTAACGAGCTACAATCCGATGACCCTCGCTCCTGTTCAGGTCAAGACATTCCCGACCGGCGCGCGCATGACTTCCAAGGACGGCGGCAAGACCTGGGAATCCTCGGTCGGAATCGGCGACGCAGTGACCTCGGCGCTACCCTTTTAAGGTCGCCTCGGACTACTCCTGATGAAATTCGCGGACGAGCTTTCGCTTCCGCTCCTGGCGCAAGATCGCAAGATCCACTAACCGCGAGAGCAATTCCCGGTAAGGGATGCCCGAGGCCTCCCACATCTTTGGATACATGCTGATCGAGGTGAAGCCGGGGATTGTGTTCACTTCGTTGAAGTAGAACTTGTCGGTGTCTTTGTCGAGGAAGAGGTCGACCCGCGCCATGCCTTCACACTCGAGCGCCGTGAAGGCCGCCGAGCCCAGCGCCTGTGCTTCCTTGATCTTCGCATCGGAAAGCGGGGCCGGAATGAGAAGTTTCGCTCCATTCTCGTCAAGGTACTTGGATTCGTAGGAGTAGAACTCATGGGTCGGCACGATCTCGCCTGCGATGCTGATCAGCGGATCGTTTCCGGTCACCGGGTTCTCTAGCACGGCGAGCTCGATCTCGCGCGCGTTGACCGATTTCTCGATGAGCACCTTGGTATCGTATTGAAAGGCGTCCCGGAGGGCCGCCTCGAGCAGCGAAGGCTCCTTCACCTTGTGAACTCCTACGCTCGAGCCCAGATTGGCGGGCTTCACGAAGACGGGGTACTTCAGCTCGCTTTCAACGCGCGCCGCGAGCTTGCGGGGATCGCGCTTCCAGATCTCGCTCTTCACGGCGATGAAAGGCACGATCGGGATACCGGCGTCGCGCGCAACCCGCTTGGCCATGTCCTTGTCCATGCCCACTGAGGAAGCTAGAACGCCGCAGCCGACGTATGCGACGTCGGCGAGCTCGAGCAACCCTTGGATCGTGCCGTCTTCGCACATCGGTCCGTGCATGACCGGGAAGACCACATCGAACGACCCGCGCGCTCCCAAAGCGGCCGCGCCCGGGGAGACCGGAATGAGCATGGCGGCCTCGGCCGGGTTCGGAGGCAGCACCACGCCGGGCGCATCCTTGAAAACAGGCAGGCGCTTCTGGTTCTCCAGCAGCTTGAGATCGTTCAGGAGCCAGCGCCCCTGCTTGTCGATCGCGATCGGGACGATCTCGAAGCGCTCGCGGTCCAAGTTATTGATCACCGAAGCGGCCGACTGAAGCGAGACTTCATGCTCGCCCGAACGACCGCCGAAAAGCACCGCTACCCGAATCTTCTTGCCCGATGAAGTCATGGAAAAAGGGTAACACGGGTTTCTACTTGCGCCAAACCCTGCCGATTTTCCCAGAGATGATGCCGGGAAGGAGCGCGTTGACCACGGTCTTGAGCCGGTTCCCGGGGTCGATCAGGAGACTCTTGCCCGCGAAAAAAGCCTCGAGCGCCCGCTCCGCTACCTGATCGGGATGGGCGTAATCGAAGACGCCGCCCATCTTGAAGTAACGGAGCGCGACCCGGCCGATCTTCTTTTGCATGCGGGAGTGCATGGCGGGCGCGACAAACGTCGTCACGTGGAACCCTTCCCCTTGGACCTCGCGCGCGAGCGCTTCCGAAAGCGTCCAAAGCGCCCCCGAGCTCGCGCCATAACCGGAGAGCAGCGGATACCCGCAGCGCCCGGACGAAGAAACGATGTTCAGGATGCCGATAGGATTTTCGCTCTTCAACTCGCGCGCGAACGCCCGCATGAGCGCCATCGGGGCGACCGTGTTGACCTGAAGCATCTGACTGAAGCGCGTGGGATCGAGTTCGACGAGGGGTTCGACTTCGATTGCGCCTGCGCATTGGATGAGCGCGCTGTAGCGCGCGCCATGGCTGACTTCGTCAGCGATCCAATGCTCGAGAGCCGCAAGATCCGCGAGATCGACGACCGCGCTGATGGCGGTTGCGCCCGGTGCGAGCATCGGCTTCAATCCGTCACGAAGCGCATCGAGCGCCGGCCCATCGCGACCGAGCAGCGTGAGCGAGTAGCCGCGCGCGGCGAGGCTCTCGGAAATCCGGCGACCGAGGATCCCGTTCGCGCCAGTCACGAGCGCATGCGCGCCTTTCGCGGCAGGTTCGGGCTTTTTTTCCGACACTCGCGGTCGAGATTGCGCGCTCCGGCGCTCGCTCGAACCCGGCGCGAAAACCGAGATCAAGCGGTCCAGCTCCTCGAATTCCGTGTAGAAGTGCGGCGAAACGCGCGCATAGTTGTCGCGGATCGTGATGGTGATGTCCTTCTCGTGCAGGATTTCGGTCCAGACACGGCCCTCGGAGCCCCGGGGCAGCCTGAAACTCACAATCCCCGCGGTCAGATCCCGCTCGCCCGTCAGCAGCTCGAGCCCCGCATCGCGGAGCGCGGCCCGCAGGTAGGCCGTCTTCTCGGCGATACCCGCGTATACCTCATCCCATCCGATCTCCTTGAGCTCGCGAAGCGACTCGTTGAGCCCCGCGATCGAAAGCAGATTCGGAAGCCCCGGCTCGAAGCGGGTCATCTCCTCCGCGAAATCGAGCTGCTTCACGTTGAAGTTCTCCGGATACTTCACGCTCGTCCAGCCGGCCAACGGCACGTCGATCTCACTCCAGCGCTCGCGCCGGACGTAGAGAAAACCGCAGCCAATCGGCCCCAGGAGCCATTTCTGCGCGCCGCCCACGACGAAGTCCGCGCCGCTATCGTGCACGTCGACAGGCACCGCGCCGATCTCTTGGATCGCGTCCAGGCAGCTGTAGATCCCGCGATCGCGGCAGAAGCGCGTGAACTCCTGGATCTCGTACCGCCGGCCGGTCTCGTAACTCACCGAGCTGATCGAAATGAGTTTCACGCCCTTGAGATCCAGGCGCGCGAGGGTCTCGGTGATCGGCTCGTCCTTGACCACGTCAAAGAAAGTGAACTCGACGCCTTTCCGCTTCAGGTTCTGCCAGGCGAAGATATTGGAAGTGAACTCATTGGACGGCACAAGCACGCGGTCACCGGGTTGGAAACGCACCGACTCGGCAACCAGGCTAAGCGCGGACGAGGTATTCTGAGCGAAGGCGAGCTCGCCCGGATGCGCGCCGATGAGTTCGGCCAGGTAACGCCGAGTTTCCTCGAATACTCCCAGCGCCTCGTAAAAATGCTTGCCGAGAGGCTCTTTCATCTCCTCGGCGCAGGCTTGGATCCTCTTCACGGTAGCGATCGAACACGGGCTGGTCGCGGCGTGATTCAGAAACGTTCCCTGCTCGGTTACCGGAAAGTAAGTGCGGACTAAGCGCAGGCGGGAGGGATCGAGCATCACTGCGTCGCCTGCGGGGCGATGCCGCGCCGGAACGTACGATGGAAACGTAGCCCGATCGTGAGCAGGCCGCCCACGACCACCCAGACCATGAACCAGTGGATGAAGTCGATGCCCCATCCGAAGGTGACGCTCAAGTACTGAAGCAGCGAGAAAATCATCAGGGCGGCCAAACGGTCCGTCTGCCCCACAGGACCCACGCTCTGGGTCGATCGGCCTGCGACGAGCCCGACCATGCCGAAGAACGT